>CAKRUL010000227.1 GCA_934403665.1 uncultured Clostridia bacterium
ATTCCGGACATTGCGGTGTATGAGGATTTTCCTCAGATTGAAAACGGCGTGGGGATGCTGTCCTCCATGCGGGAAGAGCTGCTCCGCGAGCTGAAAACGGAACGGAAAGAAGTGCGTCCCGGAAAAAGGAGCATTGCAACCGGCTTGTGTGCATATCATCATATTAAACAGTTTGCCGATATGGTGCAGCAGCGGTATCCGCAGGTGGAAGTCGAAGTATACCCGATAGAAAACCGGCTGTTCGGGCACAGGGTGAATGTGGCAGGACTTTTGTCGGGCGGCGATTTGGTTGCCGGGCTTTCCGGAAAACAGCTGGGAGATACTCTGATCCTGACCCGATCAATGCTGCGGGCGGAAGGAGATTTGTTTCTGGACGATATGACGCCACGGGAGCTTTCGGAAACATTGGGCGTCAAAGTGGTCTTTGCTGAAAATGACGGCAAAGATTTTATTGATAAAATATTGAAATGATGGTAAACTGAAAAAGGAAAAGAATCTGAAACAAGAATACAACGGAGGAAACTATGGCAAAACCAGTCGTTGCGATTGTCGGCCGTCCGAATGTGGGCAAGTCGACATTGTTTAATAAAATAGCGGGTGAGCGGATTTCCATTGTGGAGGATACGCCGGGCGTGACCCGCGACCGCATTTACGCGGAAGGGGAATGGTGCGGAAAGACCTTTACCCTGATTGATACCGGCGGAATTGAACCGCATAAGGACGATCCCATCTTAAAACAGATGGTGCTTCAGGCGAATATCGCGATCGAGATGGCGGATGTTATCGTCTTTATGACGGATGTGCGGGATGGATTGACAGCGGCGGACGAAGAGGTTGCCGCTATGCTCAGCCGTTCCGGAAAGCCTCTTGTGCTGGCGTGCAATAAGGCAGATAACGTCAGCCAGGATACGTATGCACACTTTGAATTCTATAATTTGGGGGTGGGCGATCCCATCGCTATTTCTTCCACACACGGTTTGGGCGTCGGCGATTTGCTGGACGAGATCGTCTCGAAAATGGAAGGTCTGGATTTGGAGGAGGAACCGGATGACAGCATTAAAGTTGCTGTCATCGGGAAGCCGAATGCCGGGAAATCCTCTTTGATTAATCGGATTCTCGGGGAGGAACGGCTGATTGTCAGCGATGTTCCCGGAACCACCCGGGACGCCATCAATGCCCGGTATGAAAAAGAGGGAACCGTCTATACCTTTGTGGATACGGCAGGAATGCGCAAAAAAAGCAAAGTCAATGATAAAATTGAAAAATACAGTATTCTCAGAGCGTATCAGGCGATTGAGAAGGCGGATGTCTGCTTGATGGTGATTGACGGAACCGCAGGGGTTACCGAACAGGATACGAAAGTCGCCGGCTATGCGCACGACCAGGGCAAGGGAATCATTGTCGTTATCAATAAGTGGGACATCGTGGAAAAGGAAACCGGCACCATGAACCAATATAAAAAGAAGGTGCTGGAGGGTCTGCCCTTCATGATGTATGCGCCGTGCATGTTTATCTCTGCGAAAACCGGTGCCAGAGTGGAAAAACTGTTTGATATGATTCGGCACGTCCATGAGCAGCAGAATCTGCGGATCAAAACAGGTATGCTCAACGATATTTTGGCGGAGGCGACCGCAAAGGTTCAACCGCCGACGGATAAAGGACGCCGGCTGAAAATTCTGTACGGAACGCAGGTGGATGTGTGTCCGCCGACGTTTGTTCTGTTTGTGAATGACACACGGCTGATGCATTTTTCTTATGAGCGGTATATTGAAAATCAATTGCGCGCCGTGTTCGGATTTGAGGGAACCTCTATCCGGTTCTTTGTGCGGGAGCGCAACGGGGAAAAGAAATAATGCTTCAGCATTAACATGCACAGGCAATTTTTTGCCAACCCGTGTCAAAATGCTCATGAAGCCTTAAAGATGCTGATGCTGTTTTTGACTGAAATTGATGCAAAAGGGGACATAGTAGATGATGTATTTTATCTTACTGCTGATGGCGGTGATGGGCTATCTGTTCGGAAGCCTGAATTTTGCCGTGATCATCGGCAAGCTTTTCTACCAGACAGATGTGCGGCAGCACGGTTCTGGAAATGCAGGAGCGACCAATGTGCAACGCACGCTCGGCTCCAAGGCGGCGGCATTTGTGGCGTTGGGAGATTTTCTGAAAGGGATTGTAGCTTACTGTATCGCTTATCTGGTGGGCGGTGTGTTTGAGCAGTCGGTTTTGTTTGCTTGTATCTGCGGATTTGCTGCAGTGATCGGACACAACTATCCCCTTTACTTTCATTTTAAGGGCGGAAAGGGAATTCTGACTTCTCTTGGACTTTCCTTTGCCATTGACTGGCGCGCTGCGCTGATTACATTGGTCGTCAGCATTTTGATTATAGCGCTGAGTCGTTATGTCTCGCTCGGTTCCATTCTCGGCTGTACGGCGAACGTGGGACTGGTGTTTCTGTTTGGCGCCGAACCGTTAAAAATATGGTTTATCGCTCTCTTGGCGGTGCTTGCCATCGTGCGGCATCATGCGAATATCCGCCGTCTGATCAAGGGAGAGGAATCGAAGCTGGGGGCAAAGAAAAAGGAATAGCAACGGATTGAATTGTCCTTTGCAAGCGACCGTTCATCGGTTTGAAAACTATTTTGAAAGGAAGTTTCCTATCATGACGGAAAAGAAAAAAATCGGAGTCCTTGGTTCCGGAAGCTGGGGAACAGCGATTGCAAGCCTTCTTGCAAACAATGGGCATGAAGTGACCCTGTGGTCCTATTTGGAAGAGGAATACAAGGAACTGGAACAGTTTCATGAGAACAGAAGATTTTTAAAGGGCGTGATTCTGCCGGATTCCATTTGTTATACACCGGATATTCAAAAGGCGGTCAAGGGCAAAGACATCGTGGTCAGTGCAACGCCTTCCTTTGCGGTGCGCAGCACCATTCAGAAGATCAAAGATGTTTTCGATAAAAGCAATCAGGTCATCGTGAATATTGCCAAAGGCTTTGAAGAAGGAACGCTTCTGCGTCTCTCGCAGGTCATTCAAAGCGAGCTTGGAGATTCCATTCGTCTTTGTGTGCTGTCGGGGCCTTCCCATGCGGAGGAGGTCGGCAGAAAGATGCCGACAACGAATGTGGCGGCTTCCGAGAATCTTGAGATTGCCAAAATGATTCAGGATGTTTTTATGTGCGGTTATTTTCGTGTATATACTTCAACCGATGTGTTGGGAGTCGAACTGGGAGCGGCCTTGAAAAATGTGATTGCTCTGTGTGCCGGCATTTCGGATGGCTTAGGATACGGAGACAATTTAAAGGCGGCTTTGATGACGCGCGGAATGGCGGAAATTATGCGCCTTGGCACGAAGATGGGCGGCAACAGCAAAACCTTTGCCGGATTGACGGGAATGGGAGATTTGATTG
>CAKRUL010000228.1 GCA_934403665.1 uncultured Clostridia bacterium
GATAAACTCCGCTTGGAATATCCTGTGAACGAAAAGTTAAAGGTCACCTGGCTCAAAGACGATGGTTTTGATTATGAAATTCTTTCGCTTCAGGACGGCGTCCCTTCCTGGACTTATACAGAAGGCACTTATTCCGTGACTGCCAAAATCGATAACGGGTATGACACTTTAACACAGACAGCGAATGTGATCGTTCGCAACCTTCCGGAAACCGGAGAAAAAAAGGTCGCATATTTAACCTTTGATGACGGTCCTTCCGTCTACACGCGAAAAATTATGGATATCTTGGAAAGCTACGGTGCCCGCGGAACCTTTTTCATGCTGGGATCCAATATCGAGCGAAACCCTGCGCTTGTGAAAGAGCTTGTGGAGCGAGGCCACACCCCTGCCCTGCACGGTTACACCCATGAATATAAGAAGTTTTACGGCGGAGACAACGGACCGCTTAATGAGATGGAGCAAGCCAACGCGGCTTTGGAAAAAATCACCGGCATACGCACCTCGGTTGTCCGTACTCCATACGGAAGTGCAGGCACGTTGACCGTGCCGCAGTATCAGAAGCTATTCCAGGCGGGATATAAGATTTACGACTGGAATATTGATTCTCAGGATTCCCTGAAACCTGGCACAACCTGTACCCAGGTATTCAATTCAATCGTTCCGCAAATCAACCGTCACAATACCGCCTTGATTTTGATGCATGACAAAAAACTGACGGTAGAATATTTGCCGAAAGTCATGGATTATTTGATGAAACAGGGATATGAAATCCGAATGATTGAAGAAATGGTTCCGGTTTCCGGTTTTCTGAAAAATCTGCCTTAACGGCATGCGCAAACCGCACGATCATGGAAAAAGGATAGAGCGCAAAAAGGGAATGTGAAAAATTGTTTGACACATTCCCTTTTATCTTGCTCTATCCTTCCCACCTCTTGAGCGGATGACTGTTCCGGCATGAAGCGCATTCTCAATCAAATAAATCGCCGCAAATTCGCCAAACCGGTTCTTCTTCATAGTGCTGACGAATGGTCATGCCGGAAAAACAGGAGCGGTTATTGCGATCCGCACCTGCTTCTATGAACAATTGAAAAATACGACGAAAGTCCTCCCGCATTTCCGGTGTGATGGGATGCCCGGGATAGTCTGCTCCCGTTTCCGGATTTCGGTTAGGGCAAAGCTTATTCGCTTCCGAGACCGCTTCCATCAATGCGTTGCGGCCGCAGTAGTCTGTCCAGTTCACATCAGCGCCCATTTCCATCATCCGACGGAGAAAGGAAAACGCTTCATCCGACTCTTCTTTGGTGTGTTTCCACACAAGATTTTCAATATTCTTGCCGTCCCACTCATATCTTCGAGCGTTCCAAATTGCAGCACATATCCCGTCAAAAAGCACCGGATGTGCCTCATCACAAAGCTTGCGCTCCGCACAGTAGTTGACATCCGCACCGTGCTCCAGCAGATAGCAGGCAATATTTTTGTGCAGACCGGTACAGAGAGCAACCTGCAACGGAGACATCCCACGTGTATCCAGCGGATATTTGGGTGCTACCGCATTGATATTGTTTGCATCCTGCGCAGCAAGCAATTTCACCTGTTCCAGATCATCGTTCCGAATGGCCGCAAAAAAGCGGTATTCTTCCGCCGGCCAAGCTGTCGGTTTCTCCTCTGTTTTCGATAACGTCGCCATCGCTTTTCCCTTTGTTAAGAAACAGATCCGGCGCCTTGTTGCCTAACATTTTCCTTTCTTATGAAAACGTAAAACAATTTTCAATATTGTTCAGACGGAATTCTGCTTTGGGTCAAGTTGCGTACAGAACTTCACAAAATGAAAAATCGGAGCAAGCGAGATACAGTTTGCCCCGACGCGGTGGAGGTGAATTTCATTCGGTGATTTTCACGTCCGCCGTTTTTAATATTTGTTGTATGTTTTCTTTTAATTCAGGGAAATCCTCGCTGACCGTCTTATAAACGTCCCCCATTTTCAATGTCTGATATTTGTGTGTAGCAATATCCCTGAAACCTGCAATGGACTTCCACGGAATGGATTGATATTCGGTTCTGAGTTCGTCCGATAAACTTTTTACAAGCTCACCGATATTGATAACAGTCATACATATTGCACGTTTTATTATTTCATCAGAATTAAATTTGTCAAATGAAATATCTGAAAGCATATCAAGTGCAATTGATATTTCACTGACTATTTTTTCTAATACAACTTTATCTCTATGCCGCATATATTTCAATCATCCTTCGCGGTACAATCATTGCGTTTTTATCAAGCGGTGCATGTATAACATCAACATCAATGCCAAATAATTCTTCAAGTCTGTATTTTAAAGAAGAAAGTGTCAGAAGCGATACATTTTCACTGTTAAATTCGACAAGTAAGTCAATATCGCTTTGCGGTGTATTTTTTCCGTCTGCGTATGAGCCGAATAATGTTATTTTTTTGACATCATATTCCTGTGCTATCTCGGAAACAATTTCGGATATTTGTTTAATTGTCAGCATAGTATCAGCTCCTTTCATGCTTATATTAACTATTCTTCAAAAAAATCACTGTCTAATTTCTTTATTGCAAATGTATTTACTTCAGACACTCCAATATTGTAGTCAATCATTAGGTTTGTTAGCTTTGTGCCGTCAATAAGAATGATTTTTTGCTGGGTAATTGAGTTTGCGGCTCGTATTGCTTTGTCTGTAAACGAAGATGTTGTAATAAATACCCCTTTTGTTACTCCTTTTTGAAGAAGTGCGCCGGAAAAGTTTCTGATTTCTTGATTGCTGACATTGTTGCCTATGTCATATCTTTTCGCTTGAATACATATTTTCTCAAAACCTAATTTATCCGAATTAATTATGCCGTCGATGCCATCGTCTCCACTGCCGCCAACTACGCTTGCATCTTCAATTCCACCGTATCCCATGGCAACCAAAAGCTGAACGACGAGGCTTTCAAAAAAGGCCGGAGTGTTTGAAAGTATTTCGGTTAACAATTCAACAGCCAAGTTTTTATTGATTATCTTTATTGCTTCATTAATTTTGTCCTCTGGGGTTGCTTCGTCAATAGTTGAAATTCTTTCATTATTTTCTGCTAAATTTTGCCCGTTTTCCGAAGAAAGCCATTGAGAAAATGGCTCATACTGCATTAAAAAGTTATTATCAATCCGTTCAGGCAAATGATTAATCAGTTTTTTACCGTTTTCGGAAAGAGCATATACCCCTCTTGCAATTCTATTTATGATGCCTGCGCGTGATAAATATGTAATTGCCCAATGAATTCTATTTCTATATGTTAATTGCTTTCCGCTTGGGAGATATTCCTGCATTTCTTCTCGCCGTTCATATCGGGATATAATATCAATGTTAGCTTGTGATGCGGTGATTTGC
>CAKRUL010000229.1 GCA_934403665.1 uncultured Clostridia bacterium
TTTTGAATGTTTCTGCGGCTTTCCGTTCCAATCCTTCCGGTTCTCTGTTTGCACCGTCTGCGGACGAATCAGGCAATGACCGTCAAAGCCGATCAGATCGGTTCTGCCTGCCAGGGTAAGAGCCTTCTTCACCGTCTGATAGTTCTCTTTGCGGCGATACTGCAGCAAGGCTCTTTGCATCTGCTTTTCCTGATAAGAGCGCGGAACATAAACCTTTTCCATGGTTCTGGGATCCAAACCGGTATAATACATGCAGGTCGAAATGGTGCCGGGCGTCGGATAAAAATCCTGCACCTGCTCCGGCTGATAATTGGAATCCCGCAGGAATTCCGCCATCCGCACCGCATCCTTCAAGGTGCTTCCCGGATGTGAGGACATCAGATAGGGCACCAGATACTGCTCTTTTCCGCACTCCCTGCAATACTGAAAGAATTTCTTCCGAAACTGCTGATAGACCGCAATCTCCGGTTTTCCCATTCGTTTCAGCACCTGATCGGAGCAATGCTCCGGCGCAACCTTCAGCTGACCGGAAACATGATCCCGCACCAATTCCCGGAAAAAGGTATCGTCCTTGTCCGCCAAAAGATAGTCAAACCGAATGCCGGAACGGATAAAGACTTTTTTCACGCCGTCGATTTGTTTGATTTTCCGAAGCAATTCCAGATAGTCCTGATGGGAAACCTTCAGATTTTTGCAGGGCTTCGGAAACAGGCACTGCTTGTCCTTACAGGGACCGTGGGTTTTCTGTTTCTCGCATGCCGCGGAACGGAAATTCGCCGTCGGTCCGCCCACATCGTGGATATATCCCTTGAAATCCGGGTCATGGGTGATTTTTTTCACCTCCGTCACAATGGACGGATGACTGCGTGAGGTGACCACCCTCCCCTGATGAAACGCAAGGGCGCAGAAATTGCAGGCGCCGAAACAGCCGCGCTCGGAAATGACCGAAAACTTCACTTCCTCAATGGCAGGAACCCCGCCGTCTTTCTCATAAATCGGATGCCATGCTTTCTGATATTTCAGAGAATACACCCGATCCAGCTCCGCCCGGCTGAGCGGTTCCTGCGGCGGATTCTGCACCAGATAAAACCCGTCCGTCTGCTCCTCCACAAGGGTTTTCCCGTGAAAGGGGTTTTGCTCCTCGTATTCCACCCGGCAGTTCTGCGCATATTTCCGCTTGTCGCCGCAAATTTCCCGAAAGGAGGCAAGACGAATCTGGTTGGCGATTTCATCCGGCTCTTTGGTCAGATAACAGGTTCCCGGCACATCACGGATTTCCCGGATGGGGATTCCGCTGCGCAAGCGATCCGCAATCTGCACAATGGAGCGCTCCCCCATTCCGTAACTCAGCAAATTGGCCTGCGCATCGCACAAAATGGAGCGTCTCACCTTGTCCTGCCAATAATCATAATGGGCAAAGCGGCGAAGAGACGCCTCGATGCCTCCGATCACAATGGGAATGTCCTTGGAAAAGGCTTCCCGCAGCTTATTGCAATAGACGATGGTGGGGCGGTCGGGTCGCAGACCGGCCTTGCCGCCGGGGGAATAGCTGTCTGTATTTCTCCGTTTTTTGGAAACCGTATAATGATTGACCATGGAATCGATATTTCCGCCGGAGACCAAAAAGGCATATTTCGGCGTTCCAAGCACCTGAAACGCTTTTTTGTCATTCCAGTCCGGCTGAGAAATCAAGCAGACTTTATAGCCTTCCGCTTCCAAAACACGGGAGATAATCGCATTGGCGAAGGAGGGATGATCCACATAGGCGTCCGCCGTCACCAAGATAAAATCCGCCTGTTCCCATCCGCGGTTTTCCATATCCTGCCTGGAAATCGGCAAAAAATCATTTCTCATTTCTGTTCTCCTCATATTTTAATCGGAAGCAGAGAAAAATGCAAGTCTTTTGTCCTCGCACAGACCTGCAGGGAAAAGTGCCGCCGCACTCTTTCCGTTCTATTCCGCAACCGACTCTTCTTCCTGTGTTCGGGTCAGATTATTCATCCACTTTTTCGAGCGGATCCGCCGCAGAACCAACCCGGTCTTGATCAGCTGATCGCTGTTCAGCACCAGATAGACCACCGGCGCGTAAACCCGGAATGCAAGTGCGCACACCGCTCCTGCCGGATTGGACAGAAAAATAAGCGGCAGAATATCAATCATAAGCGAATGCCGAATATCGCCCCCTGCCCGAAGAATCCCGACAATGCCGGAATTATTGATGGCGCGGAAGGTGATGATCAGAAACATGACCAAAATCATATGCATGGCAATGGCTCGGGTGGAGTCATCAATGTTATAAAGCTTTAGAATCAGGGGCGAGAACAGATACACCAATCCGCCGCACAGCAAGCCGAGCACCACCGCAGCCTTCAGAATGGTTTTTGCACAGCGGTATGCCTTGTCGAACTCACTCATGCCGGCAAGCTTGCCGATGGTGATGGAAGCGGCTCCGGTGAATCCGTATACCGCAACCGTTGCCAGACGCTCCAGCGTGGAGGTGATGGAATAGGCGGTGATAGAGCCGGTTCCAAGCCGCCCGATCATCGCACTGTGAAACGAGATGCCGATGCCCCAGACCAGCTCATTGAATATCACCGGAAGACAGTAACGGATAAAATCCCGAAAGATTTGCCGATCCAACCGCCAATGGTCTGCAAGCCGATACCGAAGCAAGGAATCCATCCGGAAAAGATAAAAAGCCGTGAAAGCGAATTCATAGATTCGGGCAATGAGAGTTGCCAGAGCGGCGCCCTCGATGCCCATCTCCGGCGCCCCCAGCTTTCCGAAAATAAACAGATAATTAAGCACGGCATTCACCGCCACCGAGCTCCCCGTCACATAAAGCTGAATCTTCAGCTTCTCCACACTGCGCAAAATCGACAGCACTGTCGTGGAAAAGGCATTAAAAAGATACGACAGCCCCACAATGCGCAGATATTTTGCGCCCACAGCAATGACATCCGTCTCGTTGGTATAAATGCGCAGAACCTGTGAGGGAAACAGACACACCAAAAGCGCGAACAGAAGGGAAAGCCCCAGACTGAAGCAAAGAGAGATGGTGATAATCTTATTGATACTGCAAAGATCCTTTCTGCCCCAGTACTGCGAAGTCAGCACGCAGGCGCCGGAGGACAGCCCGAACACAAACAGAGTGAAAATAAAAAAAGGCTGGTTCGCCATCGCCGCCGCCGAAACATTGACCTCTCCCAACTGTCCGATCATGAGAATATCCACCATATTCAGACTGACGCTGATCAGATTCTGAAACATAATCGGCACGGCAAGCAGCATCAGCTGTTTCAAAAAATGCTCTTTTGTCTCCATCAAATTCCCCCTTTCTCCAAAGATACAAAGGGGGCATGATGCAAAACAATGC
>CAKRUL010000230.1 GCA_934403665.1 uncultured Clostridia bacterium
GGTGTGTCCATCTTCCCGGAGGCGCATTCCCTGCGCCGGACTGATAAAGTCCTGCTTTGCCTGATTCTGACGGTTCAGCTCAACCAGGACTTCCTGCAAATTCCTCACAATGGTTAGTTATAGTTAATTGCAAAGCAAAAAGAAAAGCAGTCGAATAGCACACACTACGCGACTGCTCGAAAATCATTATTTTATTCTGCCAAACAAGGAACGCTATATTGTTCCCTAATGGGCTTTACAAGCCCGTTATAACATACATGTCAAGTAGCTTCAAGATGTAACTCTCGATTCTTTGAGGATTTTTTCCATTACACCTGATTAATTTTCTCCAAAATCCTCTCCGGTGTAGCTTCCTCTCCGCGGCAGTATTTTAGTAACACTTTCAACATCATATCTTTTTGCTTATCTGTAAAAAGGCTAATTGCTTCGTCAATTTCTTGCTCACTCTTGGCATTCAGGAGCTGCAGTGCTTTTAATTCTAAATTCATTTTCTCAATCCTCCAGCCGTTTAACCTTTCAGATAAGGCTTCAGCTTTTCAATCAGCTCATATACCTTAGTGCTAGGGGCGGAAGCTGCCGGTGTTCTTCCCTGATTGACGGCATCCAGCTTTTTCGCATTTCGGATTGCGATTTCCATGTAAGGCTCTAAAACAATATACATATCTTTTCTGCCTTTTGTATAAGTTCCAAGCCCATACATTGTCAAGCATTCACTAAGCTTCGGCCAGTACTCTTTTCTGTGTATATCAGACTGGAAATAGCTAAAGTGGAGAAGAAACCACAATTCAATGCACTGGTTCGACCAAATTGCATGATACTCTGTTTCTTCTGTGCTGCTTTGTTCACACAGCTCGGCCGTTCGGTTGATATGCTCCTGTGGAAAATCATCTGTGTCATATACGATCCAAACATGCTTATATACATTAGAGCTATGCAATACATGACTTCTTGCTTTATCAAACAAACTCAGTGTATTTTGGCCTTCGCCATAAATATCCAGCTGGATTCTTCCTTTGTACTGCTGGTTAATAATATCCCAAATTGAACTAAAATATTGTGGCTCCGTTGATGTTCCTTCCGTAATAATCAACTGATACTCCGGCTGAATCTTAATGGGCTTATCTCGCCGCTTTTTCATCCAATCCTTATTTAAATCACTTTTCTTATCTGGCTTGAGGCTCATTCCCACTCGCCCCCAGTCAGCATATTACTCAAGTAAGGATCTGCACCATATCTGCCTTCCAGATACTGCTTATCATATGCCGCCGTATTATTAACTCTTTCATTGTCCTCACGGCGAATCTCATAAAGCGAGTAGATTTCACTTTCATGATTATCGTTCTCTGCTGCAAACCAAATCTCATCGCGCCGGAAAACCGTATTGCGCATTGTAGTCACATCATGAGAAGTAAAAATCAACTGTGCTCCGTTTTGATTGAGTTTAGGATTCTTAAACATTGCAATCACATAACGTAACAGCTTTGGATGCAGCTTAGCATCCAGTTCATCAATAATAACCAGTCTTCCCTCGTTCAATGCCAACAGCAAAACAGGTAATACCGCTATTAGCTTCTGAGTGCCATCAGATTCATCCAAAAACTTTAATTCATAATTCTTGCCATTAACAGTTCGCTGCGTATAGAGTTGCTTCTCATTTTCATCGAACCGATAACCCGTCAAATCAATTCCCATATCGTTCAAAGCCCGAACAATACGCACCTTTACTGTTTCATCGTCAGAAATCATCACTGTGCTATCTATAACGGGATTTGCATAATTACGAATCACACAGGATTCAAACCACTTTTGCACTTCTGCAATTATTGAAATATCGTAGTTGATTGCAAGAAAAGACAAATACGGCATTTTAGGATTCACAGACGTATTGATGCTTGCCTTATTGATACTTGCACCTAATGTGATCTCGGAACCCTCTCTTTCAAAGACAGTTCCCGTCTTTCTTCCGCCAATCGAACGCCAATAAAGGGCTTCTGAAGTCACTTCATCATTCTTTAAAGCCAAATAATAACGATATTCGCTCTTTCCCTGGCGAAAATAAATTTGAAATTCTGTAGGCTCATTGCGTGAAATCTCATCAAATAGAAACGGCTCACAGTCTGCCTTCTGCTGAATAACAACGCTTTCTCGAGTCTTTTCCAAGTCGTGAATAGGCTTAACAACTGTGGTAATCAGGCAGGAAAGTGCTTGAAGGAGGTTACTCTTGCCTCCACCGTTTGGTCCGTAGACTACCCCTACCGGTAAAAACTTGCCATTTTTTTCTTCACCTAATAGAGATCCATTGAATTCAGGAATGGCCGCGGCCTGAAAGTCAAAAGTTGTTTCTGCCTTGTAGGACTTAAAGTTCTGGAACGAGAACTGGCATAGCATGGTTAATTCCTCCCTTCGATTCCATTATACAGATATAATGCGTCCATTTCAAGTTTTTATTTCACTTTTCAGAAAAATATTTTTGTATTTAACGCTTATATAGAGTATTCTACAATTTCCAGTCACTCTCGACTTCATCTTTGCAGGCAGACCATCAATCTGTATCCGTACGGTTCAACTCTCACACCAAACAAAAAATTAATATATTTGAGCAGGCTTGAGTAGTCTTGGGAAGTCTTGAGCATTCTTCAGAGCACTCACTTTACTGGACAGTTCTAAGCAGATAGTTTACAATATACTCATTCAGAATGCCATCATTTATTGCAGCCATCACTCATAAAATCATCCGAAACCATATCTGCACATTATACTGTGTTGCTCAGGGCTGCTCTTCTACATCGTTTTTGATCACATTCTATCCATTCTTCCAGCGTCAGTGGCGTGTAATCCGAATACATGCAGAAGCAGTTAATCATCTGGCACGGCACCGGCTGCGCTGTTTCCTGATGGGCACTTTTCCGCATCATGGCTCTGGTCTCTGTGCTGAACCGATCCACCAGCACCTGATCTTCCGACTTGTGGATATGCCCATGCAGCATGTAGGTCAGCGGTGTTCCATCTGCCCCACGCCGAAACTGGCCGTTATAGCAGAACACCGGATAGTGCATCAGCACGATTTTTTCGCTTATTGTCATGGATTTCCGCATAATCCTTGACCCATTCAAACCGGGATACGTCAAACTCCTTGTCCCTTAAGTACCTCTCATCGTGATTTCCTCGAATCAAGCAGAGCCGTCCCTTCAGCCGACACAGTATTTCGTTGGTTTCCTTTCCGTTGCCAAGAGACAGGTCGCCAAGGATCACCACTTCATCCCGTGCGTGTACTTTTTTGTTCCACTTTTCTATCATCACTTCGTTCATCTGCTCCACGGATTTAAAGTCGCGGTTGTCCATTTCCGTCAGCA
>CAKRUL010000231.1 GCA_934403665.1 uncultured Clostridia bacterium
AAATTGTAAGGGGAGTGTTTTCACTATGATGAAAAACGCGAACGGTGCCGGTGCAAAAACAAAGAAAGACAATAAGATTGTAAAGTTTTTCAGAGGCACCAAATCCGAATTTAAAAAAATCGTATGGCCTACGCCGAAACAATGGATGAAGAATACTCTTGTTGTTATCGTCGCAGTTGCAATCTGTGCAGTTATTATTACACTGCTTGATATGCTGTTTGGCGGTTTGATTCTGCAAGGGCTTCTTCAGGGGGATTGGTCTTACTTTACCAACCTGTTTGCAAAATAAAAGTTTCTTTCGGAAACGTGATGTTTGTTTCACAGCGGAAGGACAATCTATTGTCTGATGACAGGTTCATCGGAGCATAGAGGATAACAAGAGGAAACCTATCCTCTTAGGAAGGGTCTGTTTTACTTATGGAAGAAGCAAAATGGTATGTGGTGCACACATATTCCGGATATGAGAACAAGGTAAAAAGCAATATCGAAAGAATTGTGGAAAACCGAAATATGCAGGATAAAATCGTAGAAATCAGACTCCCAGAAGAAGAGGTTACAGAGGTAAAAGACGATAAACAAAAGACGGTAAAACGCAAAATTTTTCCGGGTTATCTGTTTATCAAAATGGTTATGGATTCCGATAGCTGGTATATTGTCAGGAATACCCGGGGGGTTACCAGTTTTGTTGGCCCCGGCTCAAAACCAGTCCCGTTGACGGACGAGGAGATTGATGGCTTGTCTCTTGAGACAAGAACCGTTTCGTTTGACCTCTCTATCGGGGATACAGTCCGTATCTGCGAAGGTCCGCTGGCTGATTTTGTGGGAGAAATCACACAGATCAACGAGGCGGAGAAAAAATTTGTCGTTGTCGTATCCATGTTCGGAAGGGAAACCCCTGTGGAACTGGAATACGGACAGGCAGAATTGTTAGATTAAAGGCATTTGGGAAAAAACAGAGCTTTCTGTGTTTCGCCCTATGTTTTTATAACAAAATCAAGAAAATCTCGGCGGAATGCAGAGAGACGCTTGATTTTTGGCAGAGGCATCAACTCTGCCGCTCCTCTGCGCGTTTGATCCGGTTATGAAAGCGGAGCAACGAAGAGGCTTATAGGTGCACAGTTTTGTGCAGTGGGAGGATTCCAAAGGAATCCGCCATTTACCACATTTTGTTTTTATGGAGGTGTAATTACCATGGCTCAAAAAGTTATGGGCTTTATCAAGCTTCAGATCGAAGCTGGAAAAGCAAACCCGGCACCACCTGTTGGCCCTGCTCTTGGTCAGCACGGTGTGAACATCATGCAGTTTTGTAAAGAGTTTAATGAAAAAACAAAGAATGACATGGGTCTGATTATCCCGGTTGTTATTACCGTTTATCAGGACAGATCTTTCTCTTTCATTACAAAAACTCCGCCGGCTGCTGTGCTTTTGAAAAAAGCATGTAACATTAAAAGCGGTTCCGGCGTACCGAACAAAACCAAAGTTGCAACCATCAAATCGGAAGAAGTTCGGAAAATCGCTGAACAGAAGATGCCCGACTTAAACGCTGCCTCTGTTGAATCTGCAATGCGAATGATTGCAGGTACAGCAAGAAGCATGGGTATCGTTGTAGAGGATTAATTTTCCGAAAATCCGAAAAGTTGAAACAGATCTGCCGGTTACGGCAGAACGTGGGAGGGGAAAACCCGAACAACCACATAAGGAGGTTTTTGTAAAGTGAAAAGAGGAAAGAAATATCAGGACAGCGTTAAGCTGCTTGACAAAGCGAAGCTGTATGATCCGGCGGAAGCAATGGAGCTGGTTGTCAATACAGGAAAAGCAAAATTTGATGAGACTGTGGAAGCGCATATCAAACTGGGCGTTGATTCCCGTCACGCTGACCAGCAGGTCAGAGGTGCAATTGTTCTTCCTCACGGTACCGGTAAAGTGCCGAAAGTTTTGGTTTTCGCAAAAGGCGACAAAGCAAAAGAAGCTGAGGAAAACGGTGCGGATTATGTAGGCGCAGAAGAACTGGTTGCAAAAATTCAGGGTGAAAACTGGTTTGATTTTGATGTTGTTGTTGCAACCCCGGATATGATGGGTGTTGTAGGTAGAATCGGTAAGATTTTAGGTCCGAAAGGTCTGATGCCGAACCCGAAAGCAGGGACGGTTTCCAACGATGTGGCAAAAACGATTGCTGAGCTGAAAAGCGGTAAAATCGAGTATCGTCTGGATAAAACGAATATTATCCATTGTTCCATCGGAAAGGTTTCTTTCGGAAAAGAAAAACTGCTGGAAAACTTCAACGCTTTATTGGGCGCTGTAATCAAAGCAAAGCCGTCCGCAGCAAAAGGTCAGTATTTAAAGAGCGTGGCAGTTGCTTCTACCATGGGACCTGGCATTCGAATCAACCAGGCGAAAATCGCAGATTAATTCTTGACAATTGAAATATCCTGTGATATACTGAACTAAGATAACAGAACAAACCTGAGACAGCAGGCGGTTTTTGCCGTAAGTCCTGCCGAGGCGAGTGTCTTTGTTTTTCGATATTTATATTGATCAATAAAACCCTCCCTTGGAATGTCTTTGGGAGGGTTATTTCATATTATTTTATGGAGGTGATTCAAGATGCCGAGTGCAAAAGTATTGGAATCCAAGAAAAATTTAGTTGCTGAATTGACAGAAAAACTCAGTGCTGCACAGGCCGGTGTTCTTGTGGACTACAGAGGTCTGACAGTGGAACAGGACACAAAGCTGCGTACTCAGTTAAGAGAAGCAGGCGTTGAATATAGGGTCATCAAAAACACAATGCTGCGGTTTGCGGCAAAAAATGCAGGTTTGGAAGGTTTGGAAGCTGTGCTGGAAAATCCGACCTCTCTTGCGATTTGTGCAGAAGATCCGATTGCTCCTGCAAGCGTTCTGACAAAGTTTGCGCAAGACAACGAAGCTTTGGAAATCAAAGGCGGTTTTCTGGAGGGAAAAGTTGTCGATCTGGCAACCATTGAAAAATTGGGATCGATTCCGTCGAAGGATACGCTCATCGCGCAGACAGTAGGCGGTTTGAATTCTATTATCACATCTTTCGCAATCGTTATCGATCAGATTGCAAAGAAAAAAGCAGCAGAAGAAGCTGCTGAATAATTTTTGAAAATAAGTTTTACAAATAGGAGGTAATTTAAAATGGGCGAAAATGTTGCAAAAATCATTGAAGAAATCAAAGAATTAAAAGTATTAGAACTGTCTGAACTGGTAAAAGCATTGGAAGAAGAATTCGGCGTAAGCGCTGCAGCTATGGCTGTTGCTGCTGCTCCGGCTGCCGGCGGTGCTGCTGCAGCAGAAGAGAAAACCGAATTTGATGTTGTTATGACA
>CAKRUL010000232.1 GCA_934403665.1 uncultured Clostridia bacterium
CGTTTGATGTCTTTTATTTTCCAAACGTGTTTGGAAGCATTATGAATTTCAGCGAAAATAATCCGTTTTGCAAATTCAAGACGAATTTTGCCGATAATACTCATACATCAGGATTGCCGCACTGACAGAGGCATTCAGCGATTCAATGTTTCCCTGCATCGGAATGTAAGTAATTTGATCTGCTTTTTCCAGGATCGCGGTCTCGATGCCGTTTGCCTCGTTTCCAATGATAACAGCAGACTGTTTCGGAAAGGATGTCTGAAATACCGAAACTGCAGTTTCATCATATGCAGCCGCATAAATCTGATACTCCGGTTTCAAAGCCGCCATCACATCGCAAAGATCCTCCTGCTGATAAATGTGAACCCGAAACAGCGAACTCATCGTGGAGCGCACCGCTTTCGGATTATAAATGTCCACGCATCCCTTGTCTGCCACGATATGAGAAAACCCGGCAGCCTCTGCTGTTCTGAGAATGGTTCCCATGTTTCCGGGATCCATGATTCGGTTTAGAAGAAGGATTCCATCTTTACCGTCAAAATTTCTGAAATCCTCTTTCTGCATCGGAAAGACCGCCATGATGCCCTGCGGATTTACCGTTTCTGCTATTTTGCGGAACAGAGAATCGGAAAGCACAAAAGGCTCTTCGCAAAATGTGCAGTCATGACTATGGTAATAGCTTTCGGAAAAAATCAACATTTTCGGTGTCTGATAGTGCAAAGCATCTTTCACCAATCGCTCGCCCTCCGCAAGAAAAGCGGAATTCTCCTGCCTGTATTTTTTGACTCGCAGGCTTTCCAGCCACTTTATCGTTTTATTGCTCTCACTGGTAATTACCATATTTACTCCATCAATCAATATCGGATTTCAAAACATCAAGATCAAGATTGCTTCCAATTACAACAAGAACATCGCCGCTGTACAGCTTATCCTCTGCATTAGGGGCAATATTGATCAGTGATCCGTGCTTGACCGCCATGATATTTATGCCATATTTTGCCCGAACATTGATTTCCTTCAATGTTTTTTCATCCCACTTTTTGGGTACGGTCGCCTCTATAATGCTGTATTCCGGAGAAAGGTTGATATAATCCAAAATATTGGATTGCGTAATATGGTGTGCAATCCGCTCCCCCATTTCTTTTTCCGGAAAGACAATTTCATCTGCACCGATTTTTTTCAAAATTTTCGCATGCAAATCATTGCTTGCTTTCACCAAGACCTTTTGAACACCAAGATCCTTTAAAATAACAGTCGTCAGTATGCTTGCCTCAATATCATCCCCGATGGCGACAATCGCCATATCAAAATTGCGCACTCCGAGAGAGCGCAAAGCCGCTTCATCCGTTGAATCCGCCACAACGGCATGTGTCACATGCGGAACAATTTCCTGAATAATCTGGGGATTGCTGTCGACCGCGAGCACCTCATATCCCAGATCAAACAGCGAAGTGGCTACATTTGTTCCGAACCTGCCGAGACCAAGTACAATAAAGGATTTATACAATTTCATATTATCACTCCGTTCTGCTCTGTTTTGACCGATCCGTTTATAACATCACCCGTTCCACCGGGTAAGAAAAGTGACGAACTCTGGTTGCACGTTTCATCATTAAAGATATGATTACCGTTGTAACCCCAACTCTTCCCGTGTACATAATGACCATCAGCACAATCTTTCCCATTGTTGACAATGCGGCACTGATGCCAGTTGACAATCCAACCGTTGCAAATGCTGACGTCACTTCATATACTACATGAAGAAAATCAGCATTTTCCGTAATGGAGAGGATCATTGTGCCGCACACGATAATTCCTGCTCCAATCAAAAATACGGCAACTGCACGAAGAATCGTACCAGCAGTTAATCTGCGGCGGAATACATTAATGTAATCTTCACCTTTTAAACCTGCAAAAATTGTTAAAAGAAGAACCGCAAAGGATACTGTTTTGATACCGCCGCCGGTCGAACCGGGGGAAGCTCCGATAAACATCAGCAAAGTCGACATCAGAATCGACGCGTCTGTCATTCCGGCTTGATCCACTGTGTTAAAGCCAGCCGTTCTGGTGGTGACGCTTTGAAAAAAGGATGCCAAAATTTTGCCGTGTAACGGCAGATTTCCCAAGGTAGCCGGATTATTCCATTCAGTGATTGCAAAAAACAGCGCTCCCCCAAAAATCAGAAAACCGGTCATGGAAAAAACAATTTTTGTATGAACCTTCCATCTGCTTGGTTTTGATTGCAGATACAAGTCCTCCCATACCACAAATCCCAAACCGCCAACGACAATTAATGTCATAATCACAAGATTCACGGTGAAATCCGAAACATATGGTGTCAAGCTGCAAAATGCGTCCTTCCTCCCCATCAAATCGAATCCCGCATTGCAAAAAGC
Source organism: uncultured Clostridia bacterium (assembly GCA_934403665.1). Next base: position 2,397 of record CAKRUL010000232.1, read on the forward strand.
GGAAATGGAATGGAAAATGCCGTAGTATATCCCGTTCCAAAAACCAAACTCCGGAATAAATTTTACGGAGAGAATCAGCGCTCCTGCCCCTTCCATCAAAAAAGTCCCGATGATAATGTGTTTTGTCATGCGAACAACGCCCTGGATTCCGTAATTGTTAACGGATTCCATGGCAAGAAGACGGCCTCTTAAAGAAATTGCCCGCCTGAAAAGAATGGAGATAAAGGTCGCCATTGTCATAAAACCAAGTCCGCCAATCTGAATCAGCGTGATAATCACCAACTGACCAAACAGAGTAAACTGGGTATAAGTATCATATAAAATCAACCCGGTAACGCAGGTTGCACTGGTAGACGTGTACAGTGCATCCAAAAATGGCAGACCAACTCCGCTTTTGGACGCAACCGGCAAGGACAGCAACAGCCCTCCGGTCAGAATAATCAGCATAAATCCGACAGACACCACCCTGGTCGGATGAAAATGACGGATAAATGCAATGAATCTTCTCAAAATCACTTTAAGGATACGTCCCATTTTTTTCACCTTTACAAAAGCAAACGCGTGTAAACTGTAATACAATACTCATCTAACCAATGTTTCCGAACCGAACGAAATCCTGCCAGGAACATTTTCGCCAATCCATATAAAAATTGTTTTGCGGAAACGATTCAACCTTGCGCACGAATGCAGAAAGAATGATAAAACGATGCTAAAAACAAACCCGCAAAAGCTCTGTGACATTTTACGGGTAATCTGCAATATGCGCTATCAGCAAAAAGGAAGCCCTCCGCTGATACAATTTGCTGTTTTATAAACTTGCTTTTGCCTTTTTCACCAATGCAGCAAACGCTTTTTCATCATTGACAGCAATCTCTGCAAGCATCTTTCTGTTGATGGTAATATCGGCTTTTTTCAGACCGTTCATGAA
>CAKRUL010000233.1 GCA_934403665.1 uncultured Clostridia bacterium
ACATTGATTATTCCCGCATGGAAACGCTTCTGAATACCCCTGTCATTCCGATCTCGGCAAAAAAGGGGGTCCATCTTGACCTGCTGATGGAAAAGATGCTGGAACAAAGAAAGCATTTCAATCGTCCCGTCATTCGCTATGCGCCGATGACGCAGAAATATATCGATCAGATCAAAAAAGAACTTCCGAACAAAGAGTTTGTTCATTTTCTCGCGCCCAAAATTTTGGAGAGCGATCCGCATTGTCTGAAAGGATATTCTCCGGAAACACTCTGTAAGTTTGAAGAAATCTCCTGCCGCTATGAAAAAGAAAACCGTTTGCATGACAGGGAGCTTGCCCTTGCAGACAGCCGGTATCGAGCGGTGGAGCATATCGTGCACAATTCCGTCCGCCGGAATCCCAATCCGCCAAAAACATTCACAGAAAAGGCGGATGAAATCCTGTTGAATCGCTTCCTCGCCATCCCCATTTTTATCGGGCTGCTGTTTCTGATTTTTTATGCCACCTTCAGCGGTCTCGGAACCGCCCTGCAAGGCGGAATGGAAGTTCTGACACAACATCTTTTGGAAAAACCGCTTTCCGAAATCATCCGGAGCAACGGAATGCCGGATTGGGTGCATGGACTTCTGATGGACGGCATCTACAGAGGGGTCAGCAGTGTGCTGCACTTTCTGCCACAGATTCTGATTCTCTTTTTCTGTCTCTCGGTTCTGGAGGACAGCGGCTATATGGCAAGAGCCGCATTCATGATGGACTGTCTTCTGGAGAAAATCGGTCTGTCCGGCAAAGCGTTTATCCCGATGCTGATGGGCTTTGGATGCACCACGCCTGCCGTTATGGCGGCAAGAACCATGGAAAATGAAAAAGACCGAAGGCTGACCGTTTTGCTGACTCCGTTTATGTCCTGTGGCGCAAAACTCCCCATCTATGCTCTGTTTACCGGTGTTTTTTTTCGGGAACACCGCGGTGTTGTGTTATTCAGCCTTTACGCTCTTGGCATGCTGACCGCTGTTGTTTGCGGACTGTTTTTGAAAAACACTCTGTTTCAAACCAGCCGCGCGCCTTTTGTGATGGAGCTTCCCTCTTATCGGATTCCCGGTTTGCGAAGCACCCTTTATTTGCTTTGGGACAAGGCAAAGGGCTTTCTTGTCAAAGCCGGAACCATCATCTTTTCCATGAGTGTTCTGATCTGGCTGATGCAGAATTTCAATCTGCGCCTTCAGTTCACCCCTGGCGGAAGCGACAGCATTCTGTGCCGGGCGGGGAGCTTACTGGTTCCCTTTTTCGCCCCCCTGGGATTCGGCAGTCGGGAAGCCGTGATCGCACTTTTGAGCGGTTTAATCGCAAAGGAATCCGTTGTTTCTTCCCTGTCTGTTTTATACGGAGGAAATCCGGCGCTCGGCATTGCCGAACATTTCTCGCCGATAGGAGCATACTGCTTCATGGTCTTTTGCCTGCTGTATGTGCCCTGTATCTCAGCTTTTACCACCATGGGAAGGGAACTGAAATCCAAAAGATGGCTTTTGTTCAGCTTCTGTCTGCAGATGGCGGCGGCATACGGAGTGACCTTTCTTCTGTTTCAAGTCTCCCGGATTCTGCTGCCGCAGGCATCCGTATTTTCTGCCATCTGTCTGTAAAAAAGGAACGGAGGTGAGAACAACATGATCGAATTGCTGATTTACAGTTCCGCGGTTGCCGCAGTGCTGTATGCAGTCTATATTCTTCTTTCGCATCTGTTCGGCAAACGAAAGGGCTGTAAAGAATGCGGAAAATGCAAATAGAGCATGCCGGCAAATCCTATGGAAAAATTCCGTTTCAAATTTCTGCCGGGAATTTCATTGCATTGCCTGGCCGAAATCACCTGTTCCAAGGAATAAAATCATAGGACAAAGCGCCTGAAATCTTGATGGTTTCAGGCGCTTTCGCGTGCTTTATTCCGTTCGTGTCCCCATCTCATAAGGAGAAGTGCCGATCACGCCCAGAGAGAAAAGCTGACCTTCTTGTGTCAGGGCAACCACTTCATAATTGCCCTCTCCGGAAAACTTCCCTTTCCGGTAATCTTCCAAAAACCTTGCGATTTCTGTCTTATCCGTCATTTCGCCTATTTTCTGATTGGACTGATTCACAATGAGTTTCTCCACTTTTTCAGGACTCAAGGCGACTCTTTGATAAATATTGCGCTCCTCCAAATAGGCAAGGGTGTTTTTGAAATTGGGTGTGATGTGGATGGACGCACTTTGCCGGACAAGTTCCGGTTTCTGATCATCCATCTTTGAAAAGCTCACCGTACACAGCACATTCAATTCCATCGGCTGAATATCCTCATAGCCAAGGGTATCAATATCGGAAAGAATCCGTTGATAAACCTCTTTTGCCGTATCGCTGTCCATGGAATACATATAAATCCCGTGAACCTCTGCGCTGGTAAAGTCAGCATTCCGGAACCGGCGGGCCACATCAAAATAAGCCCTTTTGTATTCCTGATTTTCATAGAGCGGTATCAATGCCTCTTTGATTACGGATTCGTCCAGATAATAATACCGGGTAATCACTTTGCCGTCTTTCATCCTATAACTGACGGTTCGGTAATAACGATCCGTCTCCATGTCAGAGCGGACAGCATCCAAAATCTCTTGTTTGTGAGCAACGATGGAACGATGTACCTCTGCAATCTGCCGGATTCCTTCCGGACTTGTGACCTCTCCCTCGACGCCTTCGTTCTCTGTATTCCGCGCAACATTGGGGTTGAAAGAACTCATGCTGTCGCTGCCGTATGCCGCAGAAACAACATTTTCCAGATTCGGAATCCGCTGTTCGTAGCCGAACAGATCCGCCTTCACTCCGACAACGGCAACTGCGACAACGGCAATGAAAACGAAGAATCCGCGCCAGCAATGAAACACATGGAAGCTCTTACGGATCAGCATTTCACTTCCGAAATAGGCGATGAATGCCGTCACCACGAACAAAACGCCGGATAGCATAGAAATTTCGTTGCATAATGCAGACGCATATGTCACCACCAAAACACAGAAACATGTGGTCACAAGATATTTAAAAATCGGTTTCAGCCATTGGAAGCTGATGGCATCCCCTGCCGTCTCCAGATTTCTCCGCCGATAAAACAGATAGGTAATCGTCAGCAGCAGAGCGGTGAATACCAGCAAAAATACAATATGCCACACATCTATGCCATACTCCCCCTGAAAAGCAACCACCATCAGGGAAATGGGATTCATGTCATTCAGCCAATCCAAAAGAGCGTTATTATCCCGATATCCGAACAACACCAGGCTCATCAGATAGGAAATCCCTGCATATAAG
>CAKRUL010000234.1 GCA_934403665.1 uncultured Clostridia bacterium
CCCGAAAAGTGAAATTCCGGCCGGTGTTGCAGAAGGCTTGCCGCAAAGGGAATCTTCGGAATATGCACTTCATCCCTGCATCGCGATTGAAGTTTCTGTTTCCATAAAACCGCATAAGACCAGAGAACTGGCATTTGTCCTGGGAGAGGGAGCCAATGCCGCATAGGTAGCAGCCTGTTTGGAACAATTGCAAGGAATTCGTGCAGTGAATGCGATGCTGAAAGACACGAAAGAGTTTTGGAAAAAGGAACTTTCGGTCATTCGGGTTCATACACCGGACGCATCAATGGATCAGATGCTGAACGGCTGGATGCTGTATCAAACCTTATCCTGCCGTATTTGGGGGAGAAGCGCTTTTTATCAGGCGGGCGGAGCCTTTGGCTTCCGCGATCAGCTTCAGGATTGCATGGCGATGCTGCTTGCAGATTCCAAAATTGCTTTGCTGCAAATTCTAAAGCACGCTGCGCATCAGTTTCAGGAGGGAGATGTGCAGCATTGGTGGCATCCGAAACTTTATCAAAACAGCGGCGACAAAGGAGTGCGCACAAGATTTTCCGATGACCTTCTTTGGCTTTCCTATGTAACGTGGGAATATCTTTGTAAGACGGGCGATAAAACGATATTGGATCAGAGCGTTCCCTTTTTGGAAGAACCAATTTTGACGGATACGGAAGAGGAGCGTTACGGTATGCCGCAAATATCGCAAGAAAAGGCATCCCTTTTGGAACACATCAAACGCGCGGTGAACCGCTCTCTGAAAACCGGTCGGAACGGTCTGCCGCTGATTGGAACAGGGGATTGGAATGATGGCTTCAGCGCTGTCGGAAAAGAGGGGAAAGGAGAGAGCGTCTGGCTGGCATGGTTTCTTTGCGATGTTTTGGAAAAGACAGCAAGAATGTGCGAGGAAAAGGGGGAGAAAGCCTGCACTGAACAATACCGAGCCCATGCCCGGAACCTTGCAAAAGCAGCAAATCAAAATGCGTGGGACGGAGCGTGGTATCTCCGGGCTTTCTTTGACAATGGAATGCCCTTGGGTTCCAAAGAAAGCGAGGAAGCAAAGATAGACGCCATTGCGCAGGCATGGGCAGTGATCAGCGGCAAGGGAGAAACCGAAAAGGCGCAGTGTGCACTCAAAGCCGTAAAACAGCATTTGATGGATGAAAAGCATGGAATCATTCGGCTTCTGGCGCCGGCTTTCGACAAGAGCAAAAACAATCCCGGCTATATCCAAAGCTATCTTCCCGGAGTTCGCGAAAATGGCGGACAGTATACGCATGCCGCGGTCTGGGTCTGCATGGCATGTGCGCTTCAAAAGCAAAAAGAGGATGCGTATCGTCTCTATTCTATGCTGAACCCGATTCTTCACAGTGACAGTCAAAAAAAGGCGGATTTATACAAAACGGAACCCTATGTCATTTCAGCGGATGTTTATGCCAATGAAAACCAGACGGGAAGAGGCGGATGGTCCTGGTATACCGGTGCTGCCGGATGGTATTACCGGGTAGGTCTGGAGTATCTTTTGGGATTTCGGAAAAACGGCGATACACTTTTGTTTGAACCCTGTATTCCCTCAGCATGGAAGGCATATCAGATTCGTTACCGTTATTTTGATACATGGTATCATATTCAAGTGAACTGCCCGAATGGCGGCGGCGTTTCGGTAAAAGAAATTTATGAAAACGGCGAGCGTCTGGAAGAGAATCGGATTTCGTTGCAAAATGACGGAAAGGCGCATCAAATCGAAGTCATGTTGGATTGATTTCAAGAAAGACAGAAACCTTCGGCTCAAAAGAATCGTTTGAAAACAGGGCTGTCTCACCGTTTCGTGAGACAGCTCTCTGACTGCCGTAAAAACCGATCAGACGTGATGATATCTGTGTGCACTGACCAATCCATGTGCGGCGTATTTTTCTTCCTTGTCTGGGTGCCTGCCGGCATGCCTGGAATTTTCATTTTGGGGACTTTTTTGTTGAAATTTTCACCTTCCTATGCTATGCAAGTGGATTTGCGGCTTTTCATAATACAGACATCTGGGGCAAGACCTCGCCTGTTGAAAATGCTTATGGGCGAATCTCCTGCCGCCACGCATACTGGAACATGGCTGCCGGCTGGATGGCGGTTCAGCTATATGATTTGTATGATTACACACGCGACAAAGAGATCCTTAAAAACCGCATTTATCCGTTGATGAAAGATGCGGCACAGTTTTTGATGGATATTATGATTGAGGACGAGAACGGCTGCAGTATTGTTTGCCCTTCCAGCTCGCCCGAAAACAATTATCTTTTAGACGGTGATCTTTGCGCACTTGCAAAGACAACAACAATGACCGTGAGCATTATAAAAGAGCTGTTTGACAGGCTGCAAAAAGCCTCTGAAATCTTGGAAGATGACGCAGAATTTATCGGGAAAATCAAAAAAATGAAGCTTCCGGAGCTCAAGGGCGACTCGGAAGGACGTCTTTTGGAATGGGATCGTGAAGTGCAGGAGGATGACAGACATCACAGGCATGTGTCACATTTGTTCAGCCTGTTTCCGGGAGAACTGATTGACCCCGAGACGACCCCGGAGCTGGCAGCGATGTGCCAAAAATCGCTGGAAGCCAGAGGAGATGAAGGAACCGGCTGGAGTTTAGCTTGGAAAGTGAATCTATACGCAATGCTGCGTCTTGGAGATCGTGCGTTGGATATTCTTAAAAATCAGCTGAATCTTGTGCACCCAAACGACGTAAGGGGCAGCTATGAAGGCGGAACATATGCGAATATGCTTTGCGCACATCCGCCGTTTCAGATTGACGGAAATTTCGGTGCAGCGGCAGGTATCATAAATATGCTTCTTCAAAGCAAAGCCGGCAAAATCACACTTCTTCCGGCTCTTCCGAAGGCTTGGAAAGAGGGAAGCTTTAAAGGGCTGGTTGCGAAGGGCAACATTGCGGTAAATGCCGCCTGGCAAGAGGGAAGTATTACGGAACTTTCGCTGGTATCGCCTGTTTCACAGCAGGTTGAAGTGATTGCGGGAGAAAAACGTTGGAATGTAACACTCCATTCCGGACAGGAACTGAAAATACGATAAAGAATCCTGCAATACAATCCGAATCAGAAAGACTGCAAACCACTCCGAACAGGGAGAGGAATGCAGTTTTTTTGTGTAGCATGCAATGAATCAAGTATCTGAAAATCTCCCGGAAAACAAAAAAATAGAAAAAAATTGCGATGAAATAGAAAGAATAAATACAAAATATGTTTTTCATTGACATCCTGTTTTGGCA
>CAKRUL010000235.1 GCA_934403665.1 uncultured Clostridia bacterium
GTTTCGAAGTGATATCATACACAATACGGTTGACTGATTTCACTTCATTCACGATACGATTGGAAACCGTCTCCAGCACATCATAAGGGATTCTTGCCCAATCTGCCGTCATAAAATCAGTAGTGGATACTGCCCGAAGAGCAAGCGTATAATCATAGGTCCTTTCATCTCCCATAACGCCTACGCTACGCATATCGGTCAGCACTGCAAAATACTGATGAACCGAACTTTGCAATCCGGCATTTGCGACTTCTTCGCGGAAAATGGCATCTGCATCTCTTAAAATACTCAGTTTTTCTTCTGTGATATCCCCAATCACGCGGATTGCAAGACCCGGCCCCGGGAAGGGCTGCCGGCTCACCAGAAACTCCGGAATGCCAAGCTGTCTCCCTGCATTTCTGACTTCGTCCTTGAACAAGTCGCGCAACGGCTCTATAATTTCTTTAAAATCTACATAATCAGGAAGTCCGCCAACGTTGTGATGACTTTTAATGACAGCGGCATCGCCTGTTCCGCTTTCAATCACATCTGGATAAATGGTGCCCTGCGCAAGGAACTTTATGTTCGGCAGCTTCTTCGCCTCCTCCTCGAACACGCGGATAAACTCTTCGCCGATAATTTTTCGTTTGGTTTCGGGATCTTTGACGCCTTTTAATTTGCTCAGAAAACGTTCTGCCGCATTGACACGAATCAGATTCATATCAAATTCCTGCGAGAAAACCCGCTCTACATCGTCTCCTTCGTTTTTCCGAAGCAGACCGTGATCCACGAAAATACAAGTCAGTTGTTTTCCGACAGCCTTATGTATCATAACCGCCGCCACGGAAGAATCCACACCGCCGGACAGCGCGCATAAAACTTTCTTGTCGCCGATTTTTTCTTTCAGCGCCTGAATCTGCTGTTCCACAAAGGAATCCATCCGCCAATCACCGGATACTTTGCAGACATGATATAAAAAATTATAAAGAATTTTTAAGCCGAATTCCGAATGCAGCACTTCCGGATGATACTGCACAGCATAAATTCCCTTTTGCTCATTTTCAAAGGACGCACAGGGACAATCTTGCGTGCTTGCCGTTGTTTCAAACCCATCGGGGATCTGTTTGATATAGTCTGTATGGCTCATCCAAACAACCGAAGTTTCTGGAATATCCCGATACAGCAGACTGCTTTTCTTCCCAATCTGCATTTCGGTTCTTCCATATTCTCTCTTTGGAGCCGTACAAACCTCTCCGCCGTTCAAATAGCTGACCAGCTGCGCTCCATAGCAGATTCCGAGAATCGGAATTCCCAGTTCAAAAATTGCCTTGTCATAACGCGGCGAATCTTCTAAATATACACTGTTCGGTCCTCCGGTAAAAATAATTCCTTTCGGAGCAAACGCTTTGATTTCCTCTAAAGAAATTTTATAAGGGCGCACCTCACAGTATACATGATGATCTCTCACTCTTCTGGCAATCAACTGATTATACTGCCCGCCGAAATCCAAAACTAAAATTCTTTCGTTTTGCACACAAGTTCCTCCTAAAAAGAAGATTGATTTTTTCAAAAAAATCATCCATTATATTTCAATATTATACACTATGGCACGAACCATTGAATGTGAGGCAGGAGGCGAAGGCGAGAACGGGATGAAGGCGGTCGCCTGCGTCATTATGAACCGGGTTCATATTACCTATGGGGAATACGGACGTTTGGAAAACACAATCCGCTCTGTTGTATATCAGCCAGGACAATTCGACTGTGTGCGGGAAACGATTCGTGGGGCTGTCAACACACAGAACATCTATAATATGCGTCCGACACAAGTAAACTATGATATTGCGAATTGGGCCATTGCCGGAAATCGTCTGACAAACCTTGGCTTTGCGCTTTGGTATTTCAACCCTTTTTCGCCAACCTGCCGGAAAAATTTTCCTTCCGATGTCGGAGAATTCGTGATACGCATCGGGGATCATTGCTTTTATAATCCAACAGAAAGCTATGCCAAAACTTAAGGAGGTCATTATGGATCAATTCAAACAATTCGGAAACCCTTATATACAGCAGAGAAAGACCGATCAAATTGTTGACTTCAGACACTTTGACGGATATGAAAAAATGCCCGATGGATCCGCAAAAATGCGGACATTCAACACACCGCCGCAAAGCACTTTTGATACCGAGGAAATGATAGGCTCCATCCAGTATATCCTGGCAAAAAACATTGGAAATTTCGTGGTGATTGAATTTTTAATTGGCACCGAGCGCTTAATGCGGAAGCAAGGCCTTCTGTACTTCGTGGGCACCAGCGACATCACCTTATACAACTTCCTGGTTTGTGACATTTTCTCCATCAAGTTTGTTTATTTCTTTTTCCCGGGCGACCGACCGCACGGCAACTATAATCTTTTGCAGAATCCCGGTTCTTCTATGAATCCGAAAAACAACCATTCCGGTTATTAAAAGCGTTCCATATAAAAAGCGGTTATACGAATACGCCATTCGTATAACCGCTTTTTATTTCAACACTGAAATGATAATATATTTATCCTTATTTCAGGCCGTTTTCATAAGACTCGATCATCTTTTTGACCATCTGGCCCCCAATGGAACCAGCCTGTTTAGAGGTCAAGTCGCCGTTATAACCCTGTTTCAGGTTAACGCCTACATCCTGAGCTGCTTCCATTTTGAATTTTTCCATTGCTGCTTTCGCTTCCGGAACTACGATTTTGTTGCTTGAATTAGCCATTTTTCTTCACTCCTTCATCATAAAAATGTTTTGTATTTTGTAATGACTCTGTGTTCATCACAATATTATAATGTGCATCCTATGTTTTATTATGCTTGGTAATTATTGCTTTCCAGCTCCTTAAAACAGCAAAATAACAATTGTTTTTCTGCTGTTTTTGGATGCTGAAACGATGCCATCATACAATCCTTTTTTATTCTCAGAGCAAACATTGTTTTAGGTTCAAAAACAAAATCTTTGTCAAACGATTTGCAATATTCTTCTGCCGCCGCGGCCATATAAAAAGGCACGGTATTCCTACCGTGCCCTGCATTTACCCTGTGATTTCGTCCGGTTTGCTATGTGTTCCGATGACCTTAACAATATTTCGGATAAGCGTTGGTTCTTTTTGTTTCAAAACGGCTTCTTTTGTGATAATCACCTTTTTGATGGTCTCATCCGACGGAACTTCAAACATCACATTCTGCATCAGTTCCTCCAGAATCGCCCGTAAACCTCTTGCACCGGTGG
>CAKRUL010000236.1 GCA_934403665.1 uncultured Clostridia bacterium
TATGCTTCTCTGCGTTGTCTTTCGGAGATGTGTGCCGGAGAAAACTATGCATTATATGAATATGGCAGAATCGAGGATTTGGAGCATATTGACGGAAAAGTGCTTTATCATCATTATCAGGATATTTTACGCTCCAGTGTAATCGATGTGTTCGTTGTCGGAGAGGTGGATCGGAAGCCTTTGGAGCAGAAGCTCTCCGAGGTGGAGAGAAGTCTGGTTTCCTATGAGTATCCCAAAACGGCTGTTTTGAAAAAGGAAACGGATCTTCAAGTGATTACAGACCGTTTTGAAGTGACGCAGGGCAAACTTGCAATGGGATTTCGCACCAATACCGGATTCTGCGACAAAGATGCCTTTGCTTTGACGCTGTTTAACAGCATTTTCGGTTCCGGCGCTCACTCCAAATTGTTTAACAATGTCCGCGAAAAATTGAGTCTGTGTTATTATGCTTATTCCAGACTGGAAAAACAAAAGGGAATTATGCTGGTTAGCTCCGGTGTGGAATTTGAGAACTTCCAAAAGGCGCAGGATGAAATTCTTGTTCAGCTGCAGGATATCCGTGATGGCAAAGTCAGCGATGCGGAAATGAATGCTTCCAAAAAAGCGATTGTCAATCTTTTGAGATCTTTGAATGACAGTGCCTTTTCCATTGAGGATTTCTATTTGAGCGGCTTGATTGCCGGAAAAGTGACAAAGATCGAGGATTATATCCGGAAGATAGAGGAAACCACCCTGGACGAGGTGGTCGAAGTGGCAAAAAAAATACAGCTGGATACGGTTTATTATCTGACCGGTAAGGAGGCGTAACAGATGGAATTTGAGAAAATTACCAATCCGGTGCTGGAAGAAACATTTTATAAAGGCATCCATAAAAGCGGATTGCCGGTGTATGTTTTAAAAAAGAAAAATTACGCAAAGTATTATGCGATTATCTCCACCCGATACGGCTCGGTGGACAGTGTGTTTCAATTTCCGGGGGACAGTGAGTATACCACCATTCCGGATGGGGTTGCGCACTTTCTGGAGCATAAACTGTTTGAACAGGAGGACGGCACAAACGCCTTTGATCAATATGCTGCTTTGGGCGCCAGCGCCAATGCGTTTACCTCCTTTAACAATACCGCATATCTGTTCTCCTGCACTTCGCATTTTAATGAAAATTTTGAACATTTGCTGAATTTTGTTTCTCATCCGTATTTCACCCGTGAAAATGTCGAAAAGGAGCAGGGCATTATTGCGCAGGAAATAAGGATGTATGATGACGATGCAAACTGGAGGGTCTTTTTCAATCTGATTGACTGTCTGTATGTGAACCATCCGGTGAAGAAAGATATTGCGGGTACGGTAGAGAGCATCTCACACATCACAAAGGATATTTTATTGGACACCTATCGCACCTTCTATCATCCGGAGAATATGGTTTTGTATATCGCCGGTGATGTGGATTTACAGGAAGTTTCCGAGATCATCGACCGGAATATTGCAAAGAGAGATACCCCGTTTCATGCGCAGGTAAAACCGATTGATGAGCCGAATCGGATTCATCAGAAGGAAAAAGTCCAGAAATTGTCTGTCTCCACGCCTATTTTTAACTGCGGCTATAAGGATAAAAATGTGAATCTTAAGGGAGAGGCACTGTTAAAGCGCAATCTGTTGACCTCTATTCTTTTGAAAATGTTTGCCTCGGAGAGCTCGGAGCTTTATGAAAAGCTTTACAATCAAGGGCTGATCAATGATTCTTTCGGAACAGATATGACTTGCTTTTACGATTACTCTTTTGTGCAGTTGGAAGGGGAATCCAAAGAACCGCGAAAAGTTGCAGCCATGATTTTGGAACAGGCGGCGAAGTGGAAGGAATACGGTTTGAATCAGGATGACTTTGAACGAACCAAAAAACTGATGTATGGGAAATATGTCAAAAGCTTCAACAGTATTGAAGCGATCGGAAACGCTTTCTGTTCCGATTACTTTTTGGGAATTGAACCGTTTGCATTTTTGAAGGTCTATGAAACGCTCACATTTGAAGAAGCACAAAAACGGTTTCACGATTTGTTTGATGAGGATCTGTTTGCGCTTTCGATTGTAGAACCGGTTTAAAGCGGTGCAACAGTTGATCAAATGAAAGATGCTGTTTTCATGGCGCTGCCGTTTGCGTGAAAAGGTATTTGCAGAGGTCATTACAAAAGAGGTGTTTTTATGAGCAATTCCGTTTCATTTCCGGGTTTGGGGCTTTCTTTTACGTTGAACCGAGTCGCTTTTTCCGTCTTTGGGCAGGAAATCTATTGGTATGCATTGATTATTTGTTTCGGGATTCTTCTCGCTTTTTTATATGCGCTTTGGGAGGGAAAACGGCAAAGGATTCCTTCCGATACTTTTTTTGATCTTTTAATCCTTTGTCTCCCGGTTGCGATTATAGGTGCAAGGCTGTATTATGTGTTTTCCAAGTGGGATTATTACAGTCAGAATTGGTTGCAGATTTTTCATATCCGCGGCGGTGGTCTTGCCATTTACGGAGGAGTGATTGCGGCGGTGATTGCGGCGGTCATCTATTGCAAAGTGAAAAAAGTAAACACAATGCAGTTGTTTGACATCTGCTCTGTCGGTCTGTTGATCGGGCAGGGAGTCGGACGCTGGGGAAACTTTGTCAATGTGGAGGCTTATGGCTATGAAACTTCTGTGCCTTGGGCAATGCAGATCTATTCAGATTTCTATGGAAGGGTTACAACCGTTCATCCCACCTTTTTTTATGAATCGGTATGGAATATAGCCGGGGCAGTTTTGCTTGCGATTCTGATTCGGCATAAAAAGAGAGACGGACAGATTTTTTGGCTTTATCTGATATGGTACGGAATCGGCCGTTTTGCAATTGAGGGATTGCGGACAGACAGTCTGATGCTTTATCATTGGCGAATTTCCCGGATCGTAGCAATGCTGTCTGTTCTGCTTGGAATAACTATGAGCATTTATCTGATTTGGCAGGAACGACGGTTAAAACACAAGGATTAACCCTGTCGAAAACCGTCTTTTTGTTTCGTATTGCGTCTACTTTTCGTTAAAGTATTTACAAACAATGCGAAAGAAGGTATGATTGCTTTGAAAACAACACAGAGGGGTGCAAAGCGATGGTAAAGAGAGAAGAAATTTTCAAACGGATTGATGCGTTGAAGAAGCTTTTGAATGCATTAATTGAAGAGGAAGCGGAATACAAGAAGATTTATTTT
>CAKRUL010000237.1 GCA_934403665.1 uncultured Clostridia bacterium
CTGTTAAAACAAACGATATTGATAAAATCGGTTTGACGCTCTTCACCCTGGCGCTGAAATCTTCTGTCAATCGCAAGGGAAAAACGGGCAACCGACACACCGCTTGTTGTTGTCCGAACCTCAGGATCCCTGGTCAGGCGACCCATTAAAATTGCTTTGTTCAACATAGGATCTCACCTCTTTTTGCAGCATTAGTCTTCTTTTTTCACAATAATGCTTCTTAAGATACCATCCGTAATTCTATAAATTCTGTCCAATTCTTCCGGAAAATCCGATTTGGAACTGAATTCAACGAATACATAGTAACCTTCGGTGCAATCTTTGATCTCATATGCCAGCCGTCTCTTGCCCCAAACATCAACGTTTGTCACTTCACCGTGCTGGGAAATCAATGATTTGAACTTTTCAACAATTTCATTTGTCTTTTCTTCGTCAAATGCGGGATTTAAGATAAATATAGTCTCGTATTTGTTGATTACTTCAACCATTTCTTTTCACCTCCTTCTGGACTTTGGCCCTGTATCTGGTACAGAGCAAGGAACAGAACAATTATATACAAATTTCAGTTATTTGTCAACGTTTTTTTGAGGATCGTCTCCTCATAGTGGAAATTTTGAGAAAACCTTTTGTGAAAATCCGTAAAAATTCCTTGAAAATCATGCCTTTTCGTACTATAATATATATGTTTGTGTAGTATTCGGACAAACTGCGAAAAAAGGAACAAAATATATAGGGGGTAGCTCACATATGACTTTCATGGAACGAATCAAAGCCATGGCGAAAAACGACAAAAAAACCATCGTTTTGGCAGAAGGCGAAGAATTGCGTACAATTCAGGCCTGCCAGCAGGTGCTGAAAGAAGGAATTGCAGACATTATCCTTCTGGGAAATGAGGACAAAATCAAAGAGGTTGCAAAAGATTATGATATCAGCGGCGCAACCATCATCAATCCGGAAAAAGCAGATAACTTTATGGAATTTGCAGAAAAATTCTGTGAGATGAGAAAAGCAAAAGGAATGACCATGGAAAAAGCGGTGGAAACGATGAAAAGCACCCTTTACTATGGCGTTATGCTGGTGAAAGAGGGAATTGCCGACGGTATGGTTGCCGGTGCGGTGAATGCAACGGCAAACGTTCTGCGTCCTTCTCTTCAGATTTTAAAAACAGCGCCCGGCACAAAGATTGTTTCCGCATTCTTTGTGATGGTTTGCCCGGATAAGGATTACGGTGCGGACGGCGTATTTGTCTTTGGAGACTGCGGTTTGGTGGAAAATCCGTCTGCGGAGGATCTTTCCGAGATTGCGATTTCCTCTGCCGGTTCTTTCAAATCCCTCGTAGGGGTTGATCCGGCCGTTGCGATGCTTTCTTATTCCACATACGGCAGTGCAAAAAATGAACTGGTTGACAAGGTGAACACAGCAACCAAGCTGGCACAGGAAAAACGCCCGGATCTGATGCTGGATGGGGAACTGCAGCTGGATGCGGCAATCGTTCCTTCCGTCGGACAGGCGAAGGCGCCCGGCTCCAAAGTGGCAGGGAAAGCAAATGTCCTGATCTTTCCGGATCTGAACGCCGGCAACATCGGTTACAAGCTGGTGCAGAGACTGGCAAAGGCAGAAGCTTACGGACCTATGACACAGGGAATTGCAAAACCGGTAAACGATTTGTCCAGAGGATGTTCCTGGCAGGACATTGTCGGAGTTGTCGCAATCACCTGCGTACAGGCGCAGAATCAAAATAAAGAATAAGGAGTACACAGATGAAAATATTAGTTGTGAATGCAGGAAGCTCCTCTTTGAAATATCAGCTGTTGGATATGGACACCAAGGAAGCTTTGGCAAAAGGATTGTGCGATCGTATCGGCATCGGCGGAAGTTCCATCACGCATAAAGCACATGGCGGCGAATGGAAGGTGGAAGCGGAATTCCCGACACACACCGAAGCCTTTATGAAAATGGTTGAGATGATGACGACCGGAGAGGGCGCTGTCATCAAAGATAAAAATGAAATTTCCGCCATCGGTCACCGCGTGGTGCAGGGAGCGGAACGTTTCCATAAATCCGAGATTGTGACGGATGAAGTCATCGACATCATCGAGGAGATTGCTCCTTTGGCGCCGGTGCACAATATGGCGCATGTACAGGGATTGCGCTGTGCTCAAAAAGTGTTTGGCAAAGAGGTTCCGAACGTGGTTGTGTTTGACACTACGTTCCATCAGACAATGCCTCCGAAAGCATATGTTTACGGAATCCCTTATAAATTCTATGAAGAGAATGCAATCCGGAAATACGGCGCGCACGGCACCAGTCATCACTATGTCAGCCTGAAGGCTGCTGAGTATCTGGGCAAGGATCCCTCCGAACTGAAGATGATTACCTGTCATTTAGGGAATGGAAGCTCTATTTCTGCCGTCGATGGCGGAAAATGCGTGGACACCAGCATGGGTCTGACGCCTTTGGCAGGTGTAATTATGGGCACCCGGTGCGGCGATCTGGATCCCAGTGTTGCCTGCTATCTGGCGGAAATCACCGGAATTCACGGCAATCAGCTTTCCGAGCTTCTGAATAAAGAATCCGGCTTCTTGGGTGTTTCTGGCGTTTCCAGCGATAAGCGTGATTTGGAAAAAGCCGCTGCGGAAGGTAATGAGAGAGCCAAACTTGCAAGCGACATGTTCAACTATCAGATTAAAAAATACATCGGTTCTTACACGGCTGTTATGAATGGCTTGGACTGCATCGTATTCACCGGCGGAATCGGAGAAAACGACGCACCGGTCAGAAGCAATGTATGCGGCAACATGGAGTTTTTCGGCATTTCGGTTGACGAAGAGAAAAACAGCCAGAGAAGCTCCGACATTATGGACATCACGGGGAAGGACAGCAAGGTGAAGGTTTTGGTTGTTCCGACCAATGAAGAACTGATGATTGCTATGGATACCCAGAGACTGGTGGAAGGAAAATAGTGTTTGCTCCGCAAAAGACGTTAGATTACAACGCGGAAGGCAAATGAAAAAATCATCGAAAAACCTTGACAAACCGGTTGGATTGTATTACAATGTTGTAAGCGTCTTTCTGTAACTTCTTTGCATGAGGTGATTTCTATGATAATCGATATTTCCAATATTATAAAATTGGAAGGTGCAAAAGAAGCATTTGAAGGGGAAGTCGTCTTTTCCGAGGAAACCGATTTTGGAGAGAACATCCGGCC
>CAKRUL010000238.1 GCA_934403665.1 uncultured Clostridia bacterium
CTGGTGCACTCCACTGCAACCAAAAAAGAACAGGTGGAGCATATCAATGATTTTATCATTGAAGAAGTGCATCGTCATAAGGAATTCATTGGCTTTGGAACCATGCATCCGGATTATGAACAGAAAGAACTGGAATTGCAAAGAATTTTGGAATGCGGTCTTAAAGGCTTGAAAATTCATCCGGATTTCCAGGCGGTCAACATAGATGATGAAAGAATGTATCCGATCTATGAAATGGTGGGGGACAAGGTGCCAATCCTCTTTCATGTGGGGGATAAGACAAAAGATTTCTCGCATCCCCGGCGACTCTTGAAAGTGATGAATGATTTCCCGAAACTCAGACCGGTGGCGGCGCATATGGGTGGCTATTCTGTTTGGGATGAGGCTCTGGAGCTTTTTAAAGGAAAAGAGGTCTGGTTTGATACTTGCTCATCCTTCGCATTTCTGACCAATCAGAAAATCGAAAAGATTATCAACACACATGGTGCAGAAAAGATTTTCTTTGCGTCCGATTATCCGATGTGGGATGTAAAAACAGAATACGATCGTTTGATGACCTTGCAGTTAACACAGACGGAGAAAGAAAATATTCTGTATTATAACGGAATGCGTTTTTTGCATCTGATCTAAAAGCTTGTGATCCGGCTTTTCAAAAGAAGCATAAGAGAGGATTTCATATGACGAAAATAACATGCAATCCCTTTGGCAGGACAAAGGATGGGAAACAGGTGGATCGGTATACCCTCACCAATGCGGCAGGCGCTTCCGTATCTGTTTTAAGCTACGGCGCAACCGTTCAGTCGGTGATGGTTCCGGATCGGGAAGGGAAACTGGGCGATGTCGTTCTCGGCTGTGACAGCATGCAGGACTATGAGCAGCAAGACTGCTATTTCGGCGCAATGGTGGGAAGATATGCCAATCGAATCGCCAAAAGCAGATTTTCTTTAAACGGGAAAACGTATCTGCTGGAAGCAAATGACGGAGAAAATTCCATTCACGGCGGCTTTTGCGGCTTTGATAAGAAACGATGGAGCCTCACTGCTGACGGAGAACGTTTGGTTTGTAGTTTGACCAGCCCGGACGGGGAGGGCGGCTTTCCCGGCGAAATGCAGGTGACGGTTGTATATTCTTTTGATGATGAGAATCGGCTGACGATTGCTTATACAGCGCAAAGCGATGCTGATACTATATGCAATCTGACTAACCACAGCTATTTTAATCTTTGCGGAAAAGGGGATATTCTTTCTCACAGATTGACGCTGAATGCTTCCGCCTTCACAGAGATTAACCCGAAAATGATTCCGGTTGGGGCACCTTCCCCGGTCAAAGGGACTCCCTTTGATTTTCTGCAGCCTCAGGAAATCGGCGCCCGGATTCAGATGCCGGATAATCAGCTTCGGATGGCAGGCGGATATGATCATAACTTTGTTTTGGACAGTGGCAGGGCGTTTGCTTGTGCGGCGAGCGTTGCGTGCCCTGTCAGCGGTCGGACGATGATGGTAGAGACAGATATGCCGGGCGTACAGCTATACACCGGAAATTATATTCATCATGTTTCCGGTAAAAACCATGCGGTGTATCAAAAACACAGCGGCTTTTGTCTGGAAACACAATTTTTCCCGGATTCTATGGCGCATCCGGAATTTCCTTCGCCGATTCTTCGGAAAGGAGACACTTTTCATAGCGTGACCTCCTATCAATTCGGCGTTTGTTCTTAGGGCTTCCAATTGGCGATTTCTGTTTCCGAGAAACAGAAGCGCTCTATGATGACGGAAATGTTTGGACAGATGTGATGGGCTCGGATGCGGATTTGCTGAAAGCACCCGTTCTGCAATTTACAGGAAGGTATGAGGCAAGAGTAAGAAAAATGTCTGCGCACGGTTGAAGCATTAGAGAACTTATAACATAAGGGATTCTAATAAAAACGGTGAAAAACACCAATAAAATAATATTAAAGAGAGGTTGAAAAAGATGAAGCTGGAGATTATTGGGCTTTCCCCCTCTGCAAAAAAAGTGTACGAAAAAATCATTGCAAAAATTCCCTATGACAGCAAGGACAACTATACCTTGCATTTTCAGCAGGCGGACTCCATCCGTGTGACCAAAAAGGACCGAGAGATTCACTGTCAATATATCAATGAGAGTGAAATCGGAAGATGTATCCTCAATGCGGTTCTTATGATCAAAGAGGGAACCGATGGGGAAATTCAGGAAACGGAAAATTTCGTCACAAAAGGAATCATGCTGGATATGTCCCGTGGCGGCGTGATGAAGATTTCGAAGGTGAAAGAATATATGGAGTATATGTCTTTCTTCGGTTTGAATACGCTTCTGTTGTATATGGAGGACGTTTTTGAAGTGGAAAACTATCCATATTTTGGCTATCTGAGAGGAAGATACAGCAAAGAGGAACTGAAAGAAATCGATCGTTACGGGGTTTCCCTTGGCATTGAGGTGGTTCCGTGTATTCAGACTTTGGGACATTTTGAGCAGTACAACAAATGGAAAGAGAGTGAAGAAATCAAAGACACAGCCGGTGTTTTGATGGCGGAAAATGAAAAAACATATGCGTTTATTGAAGCGTTGATTCAGACGGTTTCCGAATGCTTCACGACCAGAAGGATTCATATTGGGATGGATGAAGCGTGGGATCTTGGCGCAGGCAATTATCTCAAGACAAAGGGATATAAAAACGGTACAGAGATCTTCTGCAATCATATTGAAAGAGTGGCTGAAATCACCAAAAAGTACGGATTGCTTCCTATGATATGGAGTGATATGTATTTCCGTCTGGCATCGCCGAAGGGAGATTATTATGACTGTGATGCAGATATCCCGGAAAGCGTAAGACAGAAATTGCCGGATGAGATGAGCATTGTTTACTGGGATTATTATCATACAGACGAAAAAATGTATGAGGCAATGATTCGCAAGCATAAAAAAATAACCGATCGGGTTGTGTTTGCCGGGGGAATCTGGTGCTGGAACGGCTTTGTTCCGGATGTCCGTTTTACGGTGGAGACGACCAAGGCGGCGCTGGCGGTCTGTAAGCGGGAAGGCGTCCGGGATATTATCGGAACCGTTTGGGAGGACGACGGCTGTGAAACAGATCATAGCTTTTCTTTGCCCGGCGCAATGCTATATGGCGAAGCGTCTTATTGCGATGAACTTTGTATGGAACGACTCAATCAAATATCGGAGCTTTT
>CAKRUL010000239.1 GCA_934403665.1 uncultured Clostridia bacterium
CTGTCGTCCCGATATAAACGCCGACCAATCCATATTTTTCGGCACAAAAGACGGAAACAACCAGATTTACCACCGCCTGAGAAAACGCAATCCATTGATCCCGGCTGAAATCTCCTTTTGCAATTCTTGTATTGTTATAGGCTGTGGTCTGCCCCAGCAAATAGCAATTGACGATAATCAGCAGAAAACTCGGTGTGTCGATCAAATTTTCCGCACCGATCCATAGGGTGATAAAGGGCGGAATCAAAATAAAAAACGCAATGCAGCAAAAGCCGTATATCCAAAAATTCAGAAAATTCAATTCCAAAAACGCTTTTCGGTAATTCTCCGTGCTGGAGGAGGCAACCATATTGCCGAAGCCCGAAGTGACACTGCCAAACAGAATGATAACAAACGCCAGCACCGAATTGATCAGCAAGGTATAGTTGCTGATCAGACCGACCGTCACCACGCCACAAAAGGTGGAAATAATGATATTGTCTGTCGAGTGAATGGCAACCGAGGCAAACTGATGCACCAACAGCCCCTTCACATTCCGAAAAATCGGCTTTTTTTCCTGTTTGGATAACTCCATCTTGCTCTTCTGTGCCAAAATGGGGAATCGTTTGTCCAGATAACGGGAGATGAAAAAACGAGAACACAGAAGCAGAAAAGACTGCACCAAAAGATAGAGCAGAAAGCTTTGAAAGACAATCAGAAAAACAATCTGGATGCCGGAAGTGATGAGCTGAACGACCATCTCTATATTGGTGATGATATAATTCTTTTGGTGCGCGTTCACAATGCTGTATTTATAGGTGACAAAATAACTGGTGACCGTATTAAACAGGAAAATGACATAATACAGCCGCAAATCATGCAATGTTAATGCATTCGCATCTTTCACAACATATTGCAGGAAGGGCAAAATACATAACCCCAGAAGAGCCACCGCAAGCGCAACAAAACGATAAACTTTTTTATAATAATTGGTCAGTTTCAGAATCATCCCGGTATCGTTGTCTGCTACCGGCTGATACATTGCATAGGTCAGCGCCGTCCCGAAACCAAGCTCCGCAAAGGAGAGAATGGTCAGCACTTCCGTATACAATCCGTTGACACCCAGATATTCATTTCCCAGAAAGTGAATAAAGACGGTACGCGAAACAAACCCCAGAAGCAGTGCTGTCGCTTTGCTCACAATCCCGACCGCCGTATTCTTGATGGCATATTTTGTTCTGGTCATAGTTTCCCTGCTTTCCCGTTACATGTCAAAGATTTTCGTTTTCCGTCAGGTTTCGGACCGCTTCCCCTGCCTGCCGCGCCTTTGCGATATAATCCGGCATCCATCCGGTCAAATGCGCTCTGATTTCCGTTTCCCGGTCTTTCAGCCATTCAAACGCGCCAATCAAATCATCCTTTTTTTCCAGCGTTTGAACAGGAAGCACATAATTTTGATCGGTGCCGAAAAGATCTTTCGCAATGCCTTTCGCTTTCACGGAATATCCCACGGTAAGCGTCGGCACGCAGGAGGAGTACGCCGCAATCGTTGCATGCGTTCTTGCACCGATAAACATGCGGCAAGCTGCAATATATCCCTTTAATTCCATACAGTTGTGATCCTCTATCATCACAACTCTTCCGGTATCTTGAAATACACGGTAAAGCTCCGCCAGCGGTTTCCTGTCATCGCTGTGCGCGCGCACCTCGTGCGGAATCAAGGCAATCTGCAGTTGGGTAGAAGCAATGATATGCTGCAGCAAGGCTTTATAATTCTGCATCACGACCCCCGGCTTTTTCTCGTTTTCGATAATCATCGGGCTGACATTGATTCCGATTGTATTGTGTTCTGCAAATTCTTCCGGCTGCTTCGGACGAATGGTTTCCAGCGTAAAGGCAGGATCGGGAAACAGCTTGATATTTTCCAGCCCGGCCTTTTGCAGCGCTTCATAAGTGATGCTTTCCCTCGGTGTGATGAGGGTATATTTTCTAAGCGATTCCACAATGTTCGGATTCTCCAAAAGACTGGGTTCAATGGAACAGCCGAAAAGAACGGTTTTCATGTTTTGCGCCCGAAAATACTGATTGTCCAAATCAAGCACTGTATCTGTATTTTCGTAACAATAGTTGTCCCCTCCCGCCGAAACGGCAACGCCGCATTCCGGCAGTTTTTTCTTCAGAAAACGGTATCGGTATTTCGCAAATGCCGAGCGATCCAGCCCAGTTTTATACAAAGCCCTGCATAGAATTCCGGACAGCGAACGGTAATCCAGTTCCCTTTCCTCCAGCAAGGTGATATGCGGCCGGTTTCCCAAATAGAAAGCATCCTCCGCAAGATTCTTGCTGAGCACATAACATTCCCGGTCTAAAATGGCGCAAATCGTGCGTGTCAGCGCTTCGCAGCCATGATTTCCGCTACTTCCGTTGGAATATAAAATCATCTTTTTTTTCATGCGAAAAACCCTCCGGTTCTTGTTAAATCATGTCCAGTTCGCGGATTAAGGACATTTTCTTCTGCACAAAATCACTCTGTTCGTTCTTGTTGACCGCGTGCGTATATTCTTTCACCTGTTTTTTTCCGGAAAGCACTGTGGCAATCAGACGGAAAATCCGCTGCATCCAGGCAACGGGAAGCAAAAGAACCGTCTTTTTCACATAGGGATACATCCGCTCCATCCGTTTGCGGTCAAGAAATATCGCCTTCCACATACTTTCATGCTTCCATGTTTTTATATAATCTTCATAGTTCTCGTCTTTAAAACGCCGAAAGCGTTCTTCGGTATATGTGATATAAAAATCCTTTCGCTGAATATCCGTAAACCCGAATGCGCCCGCTTTCATAATCTCATCAAGCACTTGCTCCGCCTGCGCTTCCCGACGCAAAAAGGCAGGAAAATCTTCTTCACGGAATCCGAGATGGCAGACCCCTATCGTATACAGCACATCCATAAATTTTTCATACTTCAAATGCTCCATCAAACGGTGAAAGCGTTCCCAATCAATCTGCTTTCCATAGGTTTTCAGATACAAAAGCGTATCCGTCAGCTGACGAATGCCTACGCCCTGGCTTAAAAAGTGTTTGATCAGATGAAGCGTGACAAAAACAGCTCCGTCTGTATAGCCAAGCGTATGGAGCTTCTCTCCGTCCAGCGTAATTTCCCGGAACGGCTCCGTGAAAACAGACTGTTTGTCAAACCACACATCCTCAAAAAGCT
>CAKRUL010000240.1 GCA_934403665.1 uncultured Clostridia bacterium
AAGCATAACCTGTGCGGCTTTTTTACCGTATTTTTCACCGATTTGCGCCAGAACGGGATTGTCAAAGGTACCTTTTCGCCCCTCTCCGAAAGGTGCCCACGCCTCCAGGCGGATGTCGTATTTGTCCGCCCATGTTTTCAACTGTTTCTGCTGATTGAAAATATGTGTTTCCATCTGATTTACCATTGGTTTAATCCGATGGAAGGAGGCGAAATCCACCATGCGGTCTGCGTAAAAATTGGAAATACCGATGGCACGGATTTTGCCTTCTTCGTATAATTCCTCCAGCGCTCTCCATGCGCCGTAGCTGTCGGAAAACGGCTGGTGCAGAAGGACCAGGTCCAGATAATCCGTTTTGAGCTTCCGAAGCGATTCCGCTACGGAGCGTTTTGCCGGTTCATAACCGTAGTGCTCAATCCACACCTTTGTGGTCAGAAAGACTTCCTCTCTTGGCACTCCGGATTTTTCAATGGCTGTTCCAACCTGTTCTTCATTGAAATATGCCTGTGCTGTGTCGATGTGTCGATATCCGATATTTAAGGCGTCCAATACGCACCGTTCACAATCTTCTTGGGATATTTGATAAACACCGTATCCTAAAATCGGCATTTTCACGCCGTTAGATAGGGTGACATACTCTGTTTTTGCAGTCATCTTATACCTTCCTTCCCATCTCATAAGCTTCGTCATAAGCAGGAGTATTCTGAATTTCGCCGATTTTCCAGGCGCCGACTCCATAGAGAATGCCTGCCTCTTTTGCTCCGGGGAGACAATCCTCCGTGAAACCGCGGAATCCTTCCAGAGTACGGGTGAGATTTGCTTTTTCCGTGTCGGCAGCCGTCATAATAAAATAAAAATCTTTATTGCGGATTTCGGTGTATCGCGGAACCGTACGGTCGATAAGAGTTTTCATCTGGGCATCCATCGCGTAAAAATAGACGGGGGTTGCCATGACAATCACATCGGCCTTTACCATTTTGTCGAGGATCTCGGCCATATCATCCTTCTGTACACATTTTCCCGTGGTGTTACAGACGCCGCACCCCCGGCAGAAATGAATTTCTTTGGATGCAAGAAAAATCTTTTCTGTCTTATGACCGCTTTCCATGGCGCCCTGTGCAAAACGATCGCACAATATATCGGAATTTCCGTTTTTTCTGGGACTTGCTGAGAGAATCAATACGTTTTTCATTTTTCTTCCTCCTTATGAAAACGAAGCATTAGGAAATGGAATCCTATATACCCTGCATTTTCAAAAATTTTGCCTTATAATTTTTGATATTCCCAGTCTGAAACCGGCTCGCACCATTCTGTTTTGCAGTTTTCTCCCGGCACTTCAATTGCCAGGTGCTGAAACCATTTGTCAGATGCTGCGCCGTGCCAATGCTTTACTCCTGCCGGAATGGAAACCACATCTCCTGTCCGGAGCTTTTTGGCGGGCATGCCCCACTCCTGATACCACCCTTCTCCGGCGGTGACGAGAAGGATTTGTCCGCCGCCCTGATCCGCATGATGAATATGCCAGTTGTTCCGGCATTTTGGTTCAAAGGTTACATTGCCGATAGAGATGGGCTGAACAGAAAGCATGTTGAGATAACTCTGTCCGATGAAATATTCGGCAAAGGCTTCGTTTGCATTGCCCACAGCAAATGCACTCATTTCTTTCATGAGAAATCCCTCCTGTATTTTTTCGTCGTATGGTTTTTCTGAAGCTTGCACATTTGTAATGCTTTGACATCATTTTCAATATAACACAGCATTGCTTGACAGGGAATCGTTGATATGTTATTATCGTATTAACTAATAGTTTAAACGACAGAGCGTGCAAGTCTTGCGGCTCTGCACACCACAAAAATGACCTTTTCGGTGTGTAATGGTGCAAGCAGGGATGTTACCTTGCAAGATTGTTGAAACGCGGAATGTTTGCAAATCCGGAGGGATATGATGTATAATCCATTGCTTGATACGTTGATGGCCGTGGCGGAGTGCGGCAGTTTTACGAAGGCGGCAAAGCGTTTGTATATTTCTCCGACTGCCGTCATGAAACAGATGAATTTGCTGGAGGATCATTTGCAGTTAAAGCTTACCGAGCGCACATCGGCTGGTGTATGCTTAACGCCGGCTGGCGATGTGGTTTATCAGGATGCGAAGTTTCTGAAAGGTTACTCGAAAAAGGCGATTACCGCGGCAAATGCCGCCATGCACACTTATGATACCACATTTTGCGTCGGCACTTCTTTGCTCAATCCTGCAAAGCCGTTTATGGCGTTGTGGGATCGTGTCAACCAAAATTTTCCCGGATATAAAGTACACCTGGTTCCCTTTGAGGACAATCACGAAGGAATTTTATCGGAAATCGGGAAACTGGGGGAAAAGTTTGATTTTTTAATCGGTGTCTGTGATTCCAAGGCATGGCTTTCCCGGTGCAATTTTGTGCCGCTTGGCAGATACCGTAAGATGGTGGCGGTGCCGAAGGAACATCCGCTTGCCTCAAAAAGCCGTATCGAGATCGAAGATTTGCATGGGGAAACGCTCATGATGGTTCAAAGCGGAGATTCCGGCGCAAATGATCTGATCCGAAAAGAGTTGGAGGAGAAGCATCCGCAGATTCAGATTGAGGACACCCCTCCGTTTTATGATTTCACGGTGTTTAACCGGTGCGCGGAAACAGGAAATGTGCTGCTGACCATTGAGTGCTGGCAGGAGATCCATCCCGGTCTGGTGTCCATTCCGGTTCACTGGGATTACAGCATTCCTTATGGATTGCTGTACAGTCTGAATGCCTCGGAGGATGTCCTCCGGTTGGTGGAAGAAGTGAAAAGTGTGATACAATAAGGCTGAAATTTTGAAAAGAGCTCCCGCAAAGCATGGGAGGATAAAGCAGATTGAGGAGCTGAGACGATGAACGGAGCAGAATATACCGTCCGATTTTTAAAAGATAAGGGAGTGACCGATTCTTTCGGATATCCGGGAGGACAGGTTCTTGCCCTGTACGATGCAATTTATCAATATCAATTTCCCCATACACTGACCAGACATGAGCAGGGGGCGATTCATGCGGCAGAGGGCTATGCCAGGGCAACCGGCAAGACAGGTGTGGTGATTGCAACATCGGGTCCCGGTGCGACCAATCTGGTGACGGGAATCGCAGATGCGTATCTGGATTCCACCCCTCTTTTT
>CAKRUL010000241.1 GCA_934403665.1 uncultured Clostridia bacterium
AATACATTGATTTTTACAACAATGAAAGAATACCGTTAAAAACAAAACTGACACCACAAGAAATGCGATGTCAGTATATTGCTTAAAAAATTAATATTGATGCCATAGGCACTCTTGTTTGTGCTGTCTGTACAAACTGGTGCACTTCAAATGGTTGCCCCTCCTTTTTTACGATTCGGATTTTTTACAGCGCTATTTTACATGTCTCTCTTGTTCCTGCAGCGCAATAGAAACCCCGGAACTGGTTCCAATCCGGTCGGCTCCTGCGTCTATCATTTTCAGAACGTCCTCCATAGTGCGGATGCCCCCGGAAGCTTTTACGCCAATCTCTGACCCTACCATTCTGCGCATAAGAGCAATGTCCTGAACCGTCGCTCCGCCTGTGCTGAAGCCGGTCGATGTCTTCACAAAGTCTGCCCCTGCCTGCACAGCGATCTCACAGGCGCGCTTCTTTTCCTCATCCGTAAGCAGACAGGTTTCCAAAATCACTTTCACCAAAGCATGCTCCGAGACCTCCACAACCGATTCGATGTCCATCCGAACAAGCTGATATGCCTTTTCCTTCAAAGCCCCAATGTGCATAACCATATCGATCTCTTCCGCGCCGTCTGCCACAGCACGGCTCGTCTCCAAAGATTTCACGGTGGTTGCTCCCAGCGGAAATCCAACCACTGTGCATGTTTTTACTGCTGTTCCTGCCAATGCTTCATGCGCCAAACGGGTATAGCAGGAATTCACACAAACCGAAGCAAAATGATACTGCTTTGCCTCCTCGCACACCCTTCTCACTTCTTCCTGCGTGGCATCCGGCTTCAATATGGTATGGTCAATCCAGTGTGTAATGTTCACGTTATCCCTCCCGTTCCTTGCTATTTTGTATGCTATTCATTTACCAAATCGGTAATCCAATTGCCCCTTTTCAAACGCTGGATAATGATGAGCGATTTGACCAATTCCTCGCACAGAGAAAGCGGATACACCACTTCAATCGGACACCCCAAAAGCAATCCGCTGACAGCTGTGAAAGGAACTCCGATCAGCCATATTCCGGTGAAATCCGTCCAAAAACAAAAGACGGTATCTCCTCCGCTTCGCAGAACACCCACGATATTGATTAAAGTAAATGTCCGAAACGGCATAAAGCCAGCCATAATTACCGTCAGCCGGAATGCCAGGGCACTCAGCTCATCCGTAATGGCAAAGCAGCGGATGAATAACGGCGCCGCACCGATCGCAAGAAGTCCGAACAACAATCCCAAAAGCGGTGCCAGCCGTGAAAACCGTGCGGCATACAGATAGGCTTGTTGCGTGCGCTTCAGCCCAATCTGCTTTCCTACAATGATTGCCGCAGCATTGCTGGCTCCAAAGATAAAGACCGAGGCGGCATCACTGATCAGATTGACAATATTAATTGCCGCAATCGCATCAGTGGAAACCCTGGCATAAACAGCCGCCATCACAGTGACGCCGAGCGCCCAAAAACCCTCGTTCCCAATCACCGGAACAGAAGTTTTCAGATACTTTCCTACAAAGGCGCGGTCAATCATAAGATATTCCCGCATTCCCCGGCGAAGAAAGGAAATGCTGCGAAACGCAAGAAATACAATCAGAACCATCTCCACAGCTCGTGCACAAACCGTTCCGATTGCGGCACCCTGCACTCCCAAGACTGGAAAGCCGAATTTTCCGAAAATCAACGTGTAGTTGATACAAAAATTCACCACAATTGACACCAAAGCGGTCATAAGCGGATATCGGGGCTTTTCCATGCTCTTCAGAAAAAAAGAGAAAGCAAAAATAACCGCAGACATCAGATAGCTGACCGAAATGGTTTTCAGATAAACAGCGCCGATCTGCACCGCCTCGGAATCGTTTGTCAGTATGCGCATAACCTGATGCGGCGCAAAGAATGCAACCGCAAAAAAGCAAAAAGCAAACAAAACCGACAGAATCAGGTTCAGAAACAGCACCTTTTTAATTCCGACGGTATCTTTTTTGCCCCAAAACTGATTGATAAAAACAGCGCCCCCTCCGCACAGCCCAAAGGTGATAATGCTGTACAGAAAGAACACCTTGTTCGCCAGTCCTACCGCAGCAATAGGCACAGCCCCCAATTGTCCGATCATGACGTTATCCAGCATATTGACAGCTGTCGTCAGCAAATTCTGCAAAGCCATGGGGAATGTCAGAAAAAGAAAATCTTTATAAAACGATTTATCCTGGAAACCGAGTTGTTTCAACAAAAAACGAGACCTCCTGTCATAGGTGACGAAAAATGAGGAGCTGTAAACAGTAACTTTTTACATCCCCGAATGGATTCATTGCTGCGTATTAAAATCGATGCAGGAGTCAAGAAGCGCAATAAGCCTGTCCTTTTTCCCGACAATATACAAATATCCTATTAATGCCTCCAGCCCGGTCGCCCTTCGGTAATCCACAATATCTGCATGTTTGGGGGTTGTTGCGGATTTTGCATTTCGTCCCCGTTTAAAGACGGCCATTTCTTCCTCGGTAAGAAGCGGCATCATTTTTTCCATCAGATCACTCTGTGCCTTGGCCTTTACGAAACCGGTTGCCGTTTTATGCAACTTATGCACCGGCATATTGGCAGTGCTGACAATGCTGCAACGCACATACGCCTCATAGATAGCATCACCGATATAGGCTAAAACCAGCGGAGAATATGTGTTCGCCGGTTTGAAACGATAGTCTTTCAAGCTTTCACAACCTTTATCTTTTATCCGTGCCGAAAAGTTACACTTTTTCTATTCTGCTTTTTTCCATTTGACTCCCTGAGGAGTATCCTCCAAAAGAATTCCTTTCGCCTTCAAGGCGTCTCGAATCTCGTCAGCCTTTTTAAAATCCTTCTCCTTCCGTGCCTGGTTCCGCTCTTCGATCATTCGCTCGATTTCTTCGCTGTCCACATCCAGCGCTTCTTCCTTCTCCGCCGAAAATCCAAGCACACCCAACAGTTCTTTTGCCAAATCAAGTGCACGAACGGCAAACTCTTTGGTATGCTGCTGTTCGCTTCCAAAGACCGAGTTCATCTCCCGAACCAGTTCAAACACTGCAGCGATTCCATCCGCCGTATTCAAATCGTCGTCCATTGCTTCTATAAATTGGGTGCGATGCTTTTCCAACGCTTTCATCTGTTCGCTTTCTTCGGCAG
>CAKRUL010000242.1 GCA_934403665.1 uncultured Clostridia bacterium
CCCAAGAGCAGTGCCGTTGCTATGGTCAATACTGCAGTGCCAACTGACAGCTCGGCATCGGCTGTTGTTTGAAATAAGAAATCAAGCATGGAATTCTCTCCTCCCTCACATTTTTTGCAAGATATTGCTGATATTCTGTGCCGTATTTGGAAAAACTGACCGGGAAAATCTCGTATTCGGAAAGCATTTCACTGACCCAAAGAGGAATGGACTTTTCCGCTTTGATCTCCATCAGCCACAAATCGTCCTTCAGCAGAGGCTCGCCGAAATCCCCGTTTTCCAGTCCCAAGTGTTCTCTTCGTGTCCGGATGCCGGTATCAAAAGAAATCCGCAGATCCTTCCGGTCTTTTCCGAAATAAGCGAACCGATCATACGCCAGATACAATTTCGGATGCAAAGAATAATGGCGGATAAAATACGCCAGTTCATTCAGCACCTGCGGATTCATATATTCCTGCAGAGCCGGCTTTTCTCCGCTTTCCGTAAAAGCATAGGCCTCCCGGAGAGAGAGTTTTGTGCGCCTTTTGTTCACCATCTTCTGAAATTTCTTTTTAATCTCCAGAAAAACCAAATCCTCCGCTTTTGGAACGCCGTATGCCCGAAGTCTCAACTTTTCTTTATAAACAGGCTTCATCGCAGAATGGCGGATCAGAGAATTGTCCGGCGTGTCATAATAAAGATTGCTGATGGTGTAAAAAGCGCCGTCTTTATTATAAGGATCGGCATTCATATATTTTTTCAACACCTCTTGTATCTTGAAACAGACCGCCGTATTCATCATATATTTCTTTTCATAACGGTTGAATACCTCAATTGCCATGTTTCTCTCCTCCCTTCCTGTGTCTTTATCATAAAACACTTATGTGATCGTTTTATGATAGAAAAAGGGTTGTTTTATGATAATTCTCTTCGTTTTCGGACACAAAAAAGGGATGCAAAATCACTTTCACATCCCAATTCTATATTCTTTTGTCCCACAGCGAACGCAAGGCTGTTACAGAAACAGCACCACCTTCTTCTCCGAAAGAGAAGCGGGAATATCGATAATCCGCTGATTCAGCGAACCTTTGAAGCGCATATTTAACTCGGTATTATCCTTGTCATACCTTCCGTCCACCAGCACATCGCAAAGTGACAGAAGCGCTCTTTTCTGCGGATCCTTCAGCAAATCCTCATAACGGTATCCGCTGTATATCCAAAGGGTCTTTCCTGCTTCTTCCTTCAGGCGTTTTGCCAGTTGGCAGAGTGCCTCCGACTGTTCAAAAGGTTCTCCGCCGCTGAAGGTAACATTGGTGAGCGTGCTTTTGGTCAGCTTTCCGAAAACCTCATCCACCGATTCTATGTGACCGTTTTCCGGATCCCAGCTTTGAGGATTGTGGCATTCCGGGCAGTGATGCGGACAGCCGCACACAAACAAGACATCCCGAAAGCCTGTTCCATCCACCGAAGAGCTGTACATAATATCAAGAAGATTGATTGCATCAGAAGCCATGGGTCACACGGTCCTTCAATTCCGCCTTTTTCGCGGCATTCCAATTATTTGTGCTTCCGACCAGGTAGCCGGTGATCCGCTGAATAACGTCCAGATGTGTGCTTCCGCAGTTCGGGCAGACTTCCATATCCTTCTCCGCGTTTTCAAAGCCGCACTCCAAGCATCTGTTCCGGGTATGATTGACAGAAGAATACCCAATGTCATACTTATCCATCAAGTCCACCGTCTGCATAATACATTCCGGGTTATGAGTTGCATCCCCATCCAGCTCGACATAGAAAATATGTCCGCCAAGCTCGTATTTGTGATAGGGACCTTCCACCGCCGCTTTATGTTCCACACTGCAGCGATACCAAACCGGAACATGCGAACTGTTGGTATAATATTCCTTATCGGTGATGTGTTCAATCACACCGAATTCCTCTTTGTCCTTTTTGGTGAATTTTCCGCTCAGACCCTCTGCCGGTGTGGCAAGAAGACTGTAATTCAGGTTTTTCTCGTTGGAAATATCCTGAATGCGTTCATACATATGCTTCACAATCGACAATCCCAATTGCTGCGCTTCTTCGCTTTCTCCGTGATGCTTACCCGTCAGCGCAATCAGTGCTTCCGCAAGACCGATAAAGCCGATGCCAAGCGTTCCGGTTTTCAGCAAATCCTTTACCGGTTCGTTGGGATCTTTCTCCTCGCTGCCTTCCCACATGCCGTTCATCAGCATCGGAAACTGTTTTTTCAGAGCGGTGCGCTGGAAGGTATAACGATCATACAGCTGCTGCGCCGTGACATCAATGCAATTGTCCAAGCGTTCAAAGAATTTCTGAATTCTCTCTTCCTTGGATTCCACCAATCGCTGTTCCAAAGCAAGCTTTACAATATTGATGGTCGAGAAGGAAAGATTGCCGCGTCCGATCGAGGTTCTCTTTCCATGGCGGTTTTCAAATACACGGGTTCTGCAGCCCATGGTTGCCACCTCATGTTCATAACGCTTCGGATCCTTTTCATCCCATTCCTCATCCCGGTTAAAGGTCGCATCCAAATTCAGAAAATTCGGGAAAAATCTTTTGGCACTGACCTCGCAGGCAAGGCAATACAAATCATAGTTCCGATCCTCTTTGCAATAGCTGACTCCCCGTTTCTTTTTCCAAATCTGAATGGGGAAAATCGGAGTTTCGCCGTTTCCGACGCCTTGATGGGTGGATTTTAAAATCTCGCGGATCACACAGCGCCCTTCGGCAGAGGTGTCAGTTCCGTAATTAATCGAGGAAAAGACCACCTGGTTTCCGCCTCTGCTGTGAATGGTGTTCATATTGTGAATGAAAGACTCCATCGCCTGGTGAACCCGATTGACCGTCTGATTGATGGCATACTGACGGTAACGCTCTTTGCCGGACAGCCCGTCCAGCTCTTTTGGCAAATAGTCCTCCAGCTTTTCCTGCTTATATTCTTCCAGATCCACCCCTTCTAACTGTTCCAGCTTCTTCAGTTCCTCTATATATGTCATGCGGACATAGGGAGCAAGATAGAAGTCAAATGCCGGGATCGCCTGACCACCATGCATTTCATTCTGGACGGATTCCATCGATATGCAGGCAATAATCGCAGCCGTTTCGATCCGTTTCGCAGGTCTGGACGAGCCGTGCCCTGCGCGGAAGCCTTCCGTCAGAATCTTATCC
>CAKRUL010000243.1 GCA_934403665.1 uncultured Clostridia bacterium
GTGCAGACGTTCTGCCGGAGGATCAGAAGCTGATTATGGAGATTTCCAGATTGATTCGGGTTGGATTTTTGCAGCAGAATGCTTTTCATGCCGTGGATACCTATGTGCCCATTCAAAAACAGCTTCGGATGATGCAGGTCATTCTGCATTTATATGACCGGGGAATGGATTTGGTTCGGAAAAGCATTCCGCTGTCTCAGTTGAAAGAAACCGGAATCTTTGAAGATATTATGAAAATCAAGTATGATGTCAAAAACGAAGAGCTTGATAAAATGGACTCTTATCAGCAGAGAATAGATACTCTGACCGATGAAATCCTGAAAAATAATGAGTAAGGCGGTGATCGTATGGATTTTTCCTATATGGGACTAAATGAAATCAATGGTTCTTTGATTGTGCTGGATCACGTTGCGGATGTTGCTTATGATGAGATCGTTGAAATAGAGACATCCGATGGAAAGTCTTTGCTTGGAAAAGTCATTGCGATAGAGGACCAGAAGGCAGTCATTCAGGTCTATGAGGGAACCAGAGGTCTGTCTTTGACCAATACCAAGACAAAATTTACGGGACGGCCGATGGAGCTTGCCCTTTCCAAGGAGATTTTAGGACGGATTTTCGATGGAGCCGGAAAGCCGATTGACGGTTTGGGAGAGGTCTATGCAGAGAAAAAGGTGAATGTGAACGGCATGCCGATTAACCCGGTTTCCAGGGAATATCCCAGAAACTATATCCAGACCGGGTTTTCGTGCATTGATGGGATGAGTACCTTGATTCGCGGGCAGAAGCTTCCGATCTTTTCCGGATCCGGTATGAAGCATAATCAGTTTGCCGCGCAGATTGCCGCTCAGGCGAAGGTTACGGACAATTCGGAGTTTGCTATTGTATTTGCGGCGATGGGAGTAAAAAACGATGTGGCAGACTTTTTCAAAAACAGCTTTGCACAAAGCGGAGCGCTTTCCAGGGTTGTCATGTTTTTGAATTTGGCAAACGATCCGATTATCGAGAGAATTATCACACCAAGATGTGCGCTGGCAGCCGCAGAGTATCTCGCTTTTGATTGCGGCATGCACGTTTTGGTCATCATGACGGATATCACCTCGTACTGTGAGGCACTGCGGGAACTCTCCTCTTCCAAAGGAGAGATTCCGGGCAGAAAAGGCTATCCGGGTTATTTGTATTCCGATTTGGCATCTATGTATGAACGGGCGGGCATGATTAAAGGAAAGGCAGGCTCTGTCACGCAGGTCCCGATTTTGACCATGCCAAACGACGACATCAGCCACCCGATTCCTGATTTGACCGGATATATTACCGAAGGGCAAATCGTTTTGGATCGTGTGCTGGACAATACGGGAATCTATCCGCCTGTTTCTGTCTTGCCCTCTTTGTCCCGTCTGATGAAAGACGGAATCGGGGAAGGCTTTACCCGTGCAGATCATCCGGACTTGTCCAATCAGCTTTTTTCTGCATATTCCAAGGTGCAGGAGGTGCGTTCCCTGGCACAGGTCATCGGAGAGGATGAACTGACCCCGGTCGATAAAAAATACCTGAAATTCGGGGAAGTGTTTGAACAAGAGTTTATCAACCAGGGACAAAATGAAAACCGCAGCATGGAGCAGACTTTGGAGCTTGGCTGGAAAATTCTTTCCATCCTGCCTGTTTCCGAATTGGATCGGCTGGATCAAGCGCTTTTGGATCAGTATTATGTGAAATCGAATGAGGACGGTGAATAACTGTGCAAACCAATGTATCTGCGACAAAGGCCAATCTGATGGCGGTTCGCCGCTCTCTGGAGCTTGCACAGACCGGCTATGATTTGATGGATCGGAAGCGAAATATTCTGATTCGGGAAATGATGGGACTGATCGAAACAGCAAAGAAGTTGCAGGATCAGATTGACAGTACATTTCGGACAGCATATGAGTCCCTGAAAATTGCGAACATCACCATGGGTCTTTCCAATGTGACAGAAATCGCGAGATCCATTCCGGAAGAGGATCGGATCAAGATACGGTTTCGGAGTGTGATGGGGGTAGAGGTTCCGGTAGTAACCTTAAAAGAGGAGCATCCCACTTTGCCCTATGAGCTCTCCGCAACCAATTCTGCCTTGGATGCAGCTTATATGAATTTTATGCGGGTGAAGCATTTCACGGTTGCCCTGGCCGAGGTTGAGAACAGCATTTATAAACTTGCTGCTGCGATCAAAAAAACACAAAAACGTGCGAATGCGTTGGAGAACATTATTATTCCGAACTATCAAGAGCTCTCCAAACAGATTACCGGCGTGCTGGAGGAAAAGGAGCGGGAAGAGTTCACACGGATGAAGGTCATCAAACAGCAGAAACAGCAATGAGCAAAAGTGGCGAGAAAAAAGAATTGTCGTGAAATTTGTTGATTCCATGACAATTCTTTTTTACATCAAAACGAAAAATCAGAATTTGCATAACCTGTTCGGGGTTTTATACTTGCCAGTCATATAACAAGCCGTCAATAAAGTAAAACTGATACGTGGAATAGGTATATTTATAAAGCCATTGTTCCAAAAAACCGGAATAGGATGCAAAACGGTTGACATCGTCCGGATATTCTCCGTACATTAATAAAAATTCGTTTTGGGGCATTCCGACCCAAGGCTGATTGGTCTGGATTTTATACCAACTTTCATTTGATATACCGAAAGCGGTCTGCGGATCCTCCCAATAGATCTGCGGGAAAGCCATGTCGGTCGGACGGCATCTGAGAAAATCGCCGAAAGGCATCTTGAACTGACCGCCGTTATACAGAATAATCAAATTTTTTAAACTTTTTTGATATTGATTCAGATTGGTATAACTGTATTCGTCATACCACAGAATTTTCACTTTTGTATAGGTGTGTTCCGGTTGAATCAGCCAGCAGGAACGGGTTCCGTATACATCCGTGGTGTAATATCTCAGATAGAAAGAATGAACCCAGATTTCTTTTCCGTAATAGGGGAAATCGTCTGTCCATCCGTCTCGTCGGCAACTGTCCGCCATCCAGACGGGAACCGTCGCCATTCTTCCGTCCTCATAATAGAGATTCACGGTCTGCGCAGCGTTTACACAAGTGAGGCCGGATAAAAAGAATACGGCAATAAGAACCGCACACAGCATTTTTCTCATAGAT
>CAKRUL010000244.1 GCA_934403665.1 uncultured Clostridia bacterium
GATGTGGACGTTCTGCTCTCGGTGAGCAAAGAGTTTGATACTCTTGGCGGTATTTATGAGGCGTACGGCGATATTAAAATCTGCCGGGATTACCGGGGAATCAACGATAAGGAAAGCATTCTGAAAGTGAAGGATATCAAATACGGCAGTTATCTGTATATTCCTTTGAATTTTAAGGATGAATTTACCAGCAAAATGGTGACAAAGGAGGAACAGGCGCTGAAGGATTATTGCAAAGAAATCTTTCAGGTGAATTTAAAAAACAATGTTCCTATCCTGAAATTTGAATTTCTTTTAAGAACCATGCAAAATGCCATTATAGAGGTGCTCTCTACCAATAAAAAGGGAAAATCGGAACTATTTGAGATGGAGCAGGTTTTTCTGAGCAGAATGGAACAACTGAAAGAGGACTATGACTTTGAGGGGGCAATGAACAGTTTTTATAATTTGCTGCATCTCAGCATTGCAATGTGCGATACCAAAAAGAATACATTAAACCGGGCAGATGTGATGAAATATATCAACGGGCATTACAATGAAGATCTGTATTTGGAGAAAATCGCCTTAGTGTTTGATACCACACCAAAGTATTTTTCCAATTATTTCAAAAAAGAATTTTCCATCGGCTTCAGTGAATATTTGACGCAAATTCGGATTTCTCATGCGAAAAAACTGCTTCTCAGTTCAAAACGTTCGCTGAGTGAGATTGGTGAGAAAGTGGGATACTTAAATCAGGCCACCTTTGCGGTGGCGTTCAAGAAGAATGTTGGGGTGCCGCCCGGAAAATATCGGGATATACATAAAAATGCAGAAACAAACGAAAAATAAACATCAAAATATCCACAAATATAAAAAAATCCACACTCTTAAAAACCGCTGACAACGCGGATTTTGGATGGTTTTTTTAAAAAAAGAAGGATATTCAAAAGTCGACTGAAAAAGAAATATTTACGCGGCGCATTCTTTCCTATATAATGCATTTATGAGCTTTTCCATGCACAGCATAGAAAGGCATACTGTATTTTTCACAGGAAACAGAAAAATATCCAAAATAATTTGAGGGGGTCAACAAGATGGCGAAAGCGTCAAAGGCAGATGTTTCGACAACGGTCACTCTGAGGAAAAAGACTTTTGTCGAGCGTCTCAAAAAAGACTGGCA
The DNA here is from genome assembly GCA_934403665.1 of uncultured Clostridia bacterium. The sequence goes on from CAKRUL010000244.1 coordinate 1,160, forward strand.
ATTGATTTTACTTACATTGCCTGGCGTTGTTTTCTATATCATCTTCCGTTACGGACCGATGTATGGTTTGACAATCGCATTTAAGGATTACGGTATTTACACGGGTATCATGAAGAGCCCATGGATTGGCTTTAAATACTTTGTGGAATTTTTTAATATTCAGAATGGTTGGGCCGGTTTTGCGACCAGCGATTTCCTGCCGTTGTTCCGCAATACCTTGTTATTGGGATTATACTCATTGTTCTGGGGCTTCCCTTTCCCAATTCTGTTTGCGATTCTTCTGAATGAAGTGAAAAACTCCAAATTTAAGAAACTCGTTCAGACAACCAGCTTTCTTCCGTCTTTCCTGTCGGTTGTTGTGGTATGTTCCATGTTGATTGATATGCTCTCTCCGAGTAACGGAGCCATCAACACACTGCTGAAAACAATCGGATTGGTGGATAAGCAAGAGGGTTATTATTTCATGATCAAACCGGAATGGTTCCGTACTATATACATAGCCAGTGATATCTGGCAGAACTGCGGATATAATGCCATCATTTATGTTGCAGCTCTTGCCGGCGTTGACCAACAGCTTTATGAAGCGGCGAAAATGGATGGCTGCGGACGTATCAAGAGTATGTGGTATGTTACGCTTCCCGGCATTCTTCCGACGGTTGCCACTATGTTTATCATGCGTTCCGGTAACCTGATTAAAATCGGTTACGAAAAAGTTATTCTGCTGTATCAGCCGGCTACTTACAGTGTTGCCGATATTTTCGGAACGTTTGTGTATCGTAAAGGTATCATAGACATGAACTATAGTTACTCTACTGCTGTAGGTCTGTTTGAATCAACGGTAGCATTAATTTTGGTTATCGCTTGCAATACCATCAGCCGTAAGCTAACCGAAACAAGCTTGTGGTAAGGGGGTAACGAGAATGAGTGGATTAGTAAAAACGAAAAAAAAGAAAAGCAACTTGGATCGCTATACATTATTTGATTATATCAATATACTGTTGATGATTCTTGTTATTTTTGTAACCTTGTATCCGGTTTGGTATGTATTGTGTATTTCTTTGAGCTCATCCGAAGCAATTAACCAAGGGGTTGTAAACTTCCTGCCAATGAAATTTTCCGAAGCAGCAGGAAAGATTGTCCCCGGTTTCAGCTTTGAGGCATACGGAAAGATTCTTTCCACGCCGAAGATTCCGCGTGCATACTGGAACACAATTCTTTACACAGGCGTTGGCGTTGTGTGTGAGTTGTTGATGACCATTATGTTTGCATATCCGCTTTCCAGAAGAACATTTATCTTTCGGAGACCGTTGATGGTTATGGTTACAATCACAATGTTCTTTTCCGGCGGATTGATTCCTACCTATTTGATTGTAAGCTCTCTGGGGCTGCTTGACAGTATGTGGAGTTTGGTTATTCCGAACCTGATTTGGACATTTGACTTGATTATTTTGAAAAACTTCTTTGAGGGAATTCCTCATGAGCTGTATGAAGCTGCTATTGTGGACGGTGCCAGTGAGTTCCGGATTATGACAACCATTTTTGTTCCGCTTGCAAAACCATCCATTGCGGCAATTGCCCTGTTCTTCATCATGGGGAACTGGAACAGCTTCCTGATTCCTTCTATCTATCTTACTTCCGCGGACAAATATCCGTTGCAGGTTGTATTGAGAGATATGCTTATGAACGACACGACTAAGGTTTCCGATATCATGGATGATGCAAAATTCACACCGGAGGCATTGAAAAACGCAACTATCTTCATTTCAATCCTTCCGATGCTGGTTGTTTATCCTTGGTTGCAGAAGTTCTTTATCAAAGGTTTGACCGTTGGTGCGGTAAAAGGATAATAACACATAGAAAAAGCGGGTTGGCGAACAAAATCGTCAACCCGTTTTCTTGTATCACGAAAACCACCAGCAATGCTGGTGGTACCAAAAAGCTTAAGCTATGAGTAGAAAAAGAAACCTCCTTTT
>CAKRUL010000245.1 GCA_934403665.1 uncultured Clostridia bacterium
GATTGGAATTTTATACATCAATTGCGTAAAATATCCTTTCACCCGAACCGGGGGAAACCTCTCTTCAATTCATCCGATTGTCAATAATACGAACCGTTTTCTTTTCGCTTCTCGGCAAACCGCCTTTTTCCAGCGCTTCCACCTGAACAAGGATTCCGATTTTGGATTTGAACATTTTCTGCACATAAGATTCAATGTTCTCTGCATTGCCTTCCTTTTCAAACCGCAGAATCATCTCATCCTTCCCGTTCACATGATCGACCTGAATCTGATATTCACTGCTGGCTCCGTCAATGGAGGACAATAATCCATCAATCTGTGCCGGATAGATGTTCACGCCCTTCACCTTGCACATGTCATCCGCACGCCCGATAATCCGGTCATGACGAGGATATTTGCAACCACAGGAGCAAGGCTCGGTAATCAGCCGCGTCAAGTCTCTTGTGCGATAGCGAAGAAGCGGCGCCCCCTGTTTCTTTAACGTTGTAATCACCAGTTCACCGACCTCGCCGTCTTTCACCGGTTCTCCCGTCTGAAAATCCACAATTTCAAAGAACAGATAATCATCCCAGTAATGCAATTCTTTTTTTCCCTCGCAACTGATGGAAATACCGGGGCCGTATATCTCTGTCAAGCCGTAAATATCATAAAGACTGATATTAAGCTCCGACTGAATGCGCTGGCGCATTTTGTCTCCCCAGCGCTCCGAACCGATGATTCCCTTTTTCAGGGCAATTTTATCCTTCAGTCTTCTTTTTTGGATCTGTTCTGCCAGCAAAAGTGCATAGGAGGAAGTCGCCCCGAGAACCGTCGTCTTAAGATCCACCATCATCTGAATCTGTTTTTCCGTGTTGCCGGGTCCCATCGGTACCGCCATTGCACCCAATCGTTCCACCCCTGCCTGGAAGCCGATTCCGGCGGTCCACAAACCGTATCCCGGCGTGATCTGAAAACGATCCTCTTTGGTGATGCCCGCCGTTTCAAAACAGCGCGCCATCATAATGGACCAATCGGTGACATCCTGTGCGGTGTATGGGATAATGACCGGCAAACCGGTCGTTCCGGAGGAAGAGTGAATCCGCACAATCTCATTGTCCGGAACAGCCTGCAGTCCAAGCGGATAAGCGTTGCGCAGATCCTCCTTAGACGAAAAAGGAATCTTTACAATATCCTCAGGCGTTTTGACATCCTCCGGGCAAAATCCGGTTTCCTGAAATTTCTTTTGATAAAATTCACTGTTGGAGGCAGCCTTCAGCCGATCCTTCAAACAGGCAAACTGCATTTCATTCATCTGCATGACAAGTTCTCTCCTTTTTACAGATTCAGTGCTTTTCGGTTCATTTCACGGAAACGTTCCGGAAGAACCTTCTGCATCGTCTGTTCCAAATCTTCTCTCTCAAACGGAAGCAAATGGTTTTTCAGCGCAATGCCAAGCATCACTGTATTCATTACTTTAAAGGAACCAAATTCCTCACAAATTTTTCCTGCATCCACAAAGATGACACACCGGTCTTGCTGTCGTTTCAAATAGTTCACCATCTGTTCCGGATCATACCCGGAACCCATTGCACAGGTGACGGGCATAATCGCTCTGGTGTTTACCACCATGCTCCCGTCTTTTTTTAGGTATTTCAAATTTCTGACGGCCTCTGCCGGCTCAAACGCCAACATCAGATCTGCCTTTCCCAGCGGAATCAACGGAGAAATATCGTTTTTCCCGATTCGCACGTGGCTGGTTACACATCCGCCGCGCTGCGCCATTCCAATCGTCTCCGAAGTCTTTGCCAAACCACCCAGTTCAATGGCGGTCTGTGCAATCAATCGGGAGGCAAGAACCGTTCCCTGTCCGCCGACTCCGGTAATCAATATATTAAACGGTTTCATCAGTAACACCTCCTATCGCTTTTGCCGGGCAAATCTGTGCGCATAACCCACAGCCATGGCACAAAGAAACATCAATCTCTACCTTTTCCGCCCGCACTGCAATTGCAGGACAGCCAATCTCCCGAATGCATTGTTTGCACCCGATACATTTTTCCGTCTCCACACGAAACTGTTTCTGCGGCGGAAACAAAGCAATACAGGGTGAACGGAAGATCACGGCAGAAACCCCCTTGAAGTCCGCCGCCTCCTGCACCACCTTAATCGCATTTTTCAGATCAAGCGGATTGGCAGTTGCCACATACTTGACCCCACAGCCTTTCAAAACCGCCTCGATGTCCACCTTTTCGGTGACCTCCCCCATCATTGTCCGTCCAGTTCCCGGATGAGGCTGGTGACCGGTCATGGCGGTGGTGCTGTTATCCAGGACAATCACAGTGATGTCTGTCTCATTATAAACTGCATTGATAATGCCCGGAATGCCGGTGTGAAAGAAGGTGGAATCCCCCACAAAAGCAAAATTTTTGGTGTCCGGCTCCACATTGTGAATCCCCTGCGCAATCGTGATACATGCCCCCATACAAAGGCAGGTGTCCACCATATCCAGCGGCTTTGCATTTCCCAGTGTATAGCAGCCAATGTCTCCGGAAAAGACCGCCTTTTGCCCCTTCATTGCCTGTTTCACACTGTAAAAAGATGCCCGATGCGGACAACCTGCGCAGAGAACCGGAGGACGCACCGGAAGTTCTGGAAGATCCTCCTGTTCCTGAGGCTCGGGTGTCTCCCTTTGCAGCAATTCCCGAATCCATTGCTCCGCAAGCTCCGCGGAATATTCTCCGGCAATGTTTGTGAAACTGTCTCTTCTGCCGTGAATTTTGATTCCCCGCTCCTTGCAAAGAGGTGCAAGCGCATCCTCCAACACGGAATCAAGCTCCTCCATAACCAAAATTTCATCCAATCCACTGAGAAAATCTTTTGCTGTATTTTTGGGAAAGGGATAAGGCATGCCAACCTGAAACTGTTTGATTTCCTCTGCCGTTTCCCCGATGCTGTCCAAAGCCTCTTTCACATAGGAACAGCAAATGCCGGAAGAAACAATTCCTTTTCTTCCTGTTCCGCTGATGCGGTTAAAAGGAGAAATACTCCAGCTGAGATCCCGTTCAATGCCATCCAGCCGCAGGTGATTCTGATAGGAAAGACGCGGAAAGATGACCCACTTTGGGTCTTTCTGAAAGCCCTCGAT
>CAKRUL010000246.1 GCA_934403665.1 uncultured Clostridia bacterium
CATAATAGCACGTTCTATCAGCACCCTATCAAATTTCAGCATTTGAGGGAGTGAAACAGTATTCATTTGCAGCCGGGTTTCTTGACAGACCGCAACCCTTATTAGGCATGATTATCTTCAGCTTTGCCCGTGATGTCTTGATTACATAGGTAATTAAGGGGCCGCAAAGAAGGGGCCGCCGACATGACTGCCTAATACGGATACGGAATCACTTTCTTTCACAAATGCAGGATCTGCCTGCGATATGTCAACAAAAATGTCTCCGCTCCATACAAATGATAAATAAGATAAATAAGTATCGGCTCCATCGAATTCAAGACCAAGGTTTAATAAGTCCTGCTTGAAGACATCTGCTGGGATTACGCTTTCTAAATTGGGAAATAAAATGTTGGCAGAAGTCATGAATTCATAGCATTCTGCATTATCATCCGGATTTTTTTCATAACGAACATCATTGAACACAAAATAGTAAACAACATCGGGAGCATCCTCAAATTTGAACCATTGTCCGCCTTCATAGGAATCACTGAGCACAACATCTCCATATTGTTCTTTCATTTCCTTATAGGTGCGGCCGATATCCGCAAGAAGTGCGGTATTTATATTCAACGGTTCTTGTGAGGTTGTCTCGCTGCCTGCTGTGTAGCACTGAATCCGCATGGAAGGGCGAACCATCATGTACTGTGAATCAAATGTGCCAAATGTGTTGACAGAACCATCCGGGCAAACATATGCAATTCGCTCATCAAATCCGGGCGAACGCAGCCACCAGCCGCCGCGGCTGTTATCGGCATAAATGGGTGTATATCCTTTTGAAAGTTGAGCCTCCTCTAATTGATCTTGTTCGGATAATGCGGCATCAGTAGCGGTAGCTTGATGTTCCAGATAAAAATATGATTCATCTGAAAAATATTGGTTCATCTCATCGATGCTCAAGAGAAAAATATTATCCTGAGTATCGTTCCCGGTATCGTTTTTTACCTGAGTCGGAATAATTTTGCTTTGCTCTGATTCACTAAGGGAATCGTCCATAAATGTGCCGTTCAGCCATCCCCGTAAAGGAGAAGATTCCCAGTTTGAAGAGCCGAATTCCTGACAGGAGAGACAGTATTTGCTGATAAGAAGAGCCTGTCCGTTTCTTAAATCAAGAACCATCCATTCAAGGACTTCTTTTCCGTTGCTTTGATCGCCATCCTGCTCGTAGCTGCCAAAAAGAACTGTGCTGCCAATAGAGGCATTTAGAAGAGACCTTTTTTGCACTTCCTCTAATTTGGCGGCACTGTCCTTGTACTCGCCAAGAGACTTAAATGCATTGTAGGCGTCGAGATAGTCGTCAGACTCCATTAGCTGTACGGCTGCATCGTATTTTCCACTTTGTTCTTTGCTTATCTTGAGGTGTTTATCTATACGATAAAATGCGAATATGGCACAGCCGACAACACAGCACACGACAAGGGTTACAAAAAGTCGTTTTTTGATTTGCGCTGGTGACTTCTTGCGCGAATGTTTTTTGTGTTCGCTGTCATGCTGCTCCGGTACAGGGCCTTTTGATGTGACGGGAGGACGGCTGCCGTTATTTTCAGAGGGTAACGGCGGCGGGAGAAATGTATCGTTTGCGGAGTGGCCTGAATGTTCCTTTTCAGAGGCCCCCGGAAGAGGAGGCGGTATGAATGGGGAATTGTTGTGATCTTCCAAGTTAATTCACCTTGCTTTTTGGTTGGAGGAAATTGACGGTTTTATACTTTCTATCGACAAGATTATATGCTGTAGTTCTAATTATTATAGCGTCTGAAAATATCACCTGTACTAATTTGCATCATGGTATCATTTGCACGATCATAATAGAATACATGCGTACGACCATCTGAGCAGTATAGGGTTAGCGAATCACCTTTTAACGAGTATTTCCCTCCTACTATTAAATCCCAACCGTCATATGAATTTAAATTATCCCATGACCTTTGAAATCGTGCAAACCCGCCGTTGTCAGAAAAATTTATTAAATTATCTCCGAATGCAGTTTGAGCAATATATTCTCCATTTAATTTACTTTTGCTGTTATTTTGCAGAGCAATGGCAACGAGTACAACAAATATCACTGCAATTATACCTAACATAATTCGTGTTTTCTTAGGCTTTTTATTTTGAATTACAGCTTCCTGATTTTGATTGTGAATTGGAATATCTGAACTGACGCTGGCGTTTCCATTACAATACTTACAAGGTTCTTCATTGATCATATTTCCGCATTTATTGCATCGCCATGTGTGAACGGGATCAGATTTTGGCGCATTTTCTTTCCAAATGTCAGTATTCTCCAAAGGAGTCCATTCTTTTAAGATTTCATTGACTACCAATGTCTCTTTCGAAATCTCATTGTTTTGTATTTTATAAATCAGGACTTCTTCCGGGATTTGCTTAGGCTTTCCGTCCTGAGCAATAAACCAGATCAAAACAGTTCACCTACTTTATAATTAATAGCCAGCCTTTTCGGGTTCGCAGAAAGCGCAGAAGAATTCTTTTTCAGCTGTTTCCGGATATTTTGCGCGTGCATAGGACAAAGCGGCTTCTTCGTTGGTGAACAATTTATAGTAATCATCGGGAATATTCTGCGGGTTATCATTTCCACAAAACTTAAACAGGTGCTTACACCCGCAAATGTGCCCTGATTCGACACATGCTTTGTGGATTTTGATTTTGCGGGCACTATCGTTCACATACATGACATACATCGGAACTTGTCCCTCCTAAAATAAAAAGTGCGCAGCCGAAGCTGCGCACTGAAAAACGCAAGACTCCGATTGCTGCGACACAACCATAGCGCCTCTGCGAGAGATGCTAAAACAGAGCCTGCATTTTTGCCAAGGCAAAAACGCACACTCGCAGGGACCTACTATCCGGTTGTGTCGCACCTTTACTCTACCAAAAAACAAAGGAAATTTCAATAGAGTTTTACATTGTAATACAACATTTGCTAACTCGTTGCATCCTGCGAACGCACTATCGCTGATGCCCGTCACATTATCCGGAATTGTGATGCTTGTCAGATTTTCGTAAAGCGGGGGCATCTCAATCAAAGCACCGATATGCTCCAGATCATTCCGCTTCCACGGGTGGC
>CAKRUL010000247.1 GCA_934403665.1 uncultured Clostridia bacterium
CATTGTAAGCATATTGCCCATCATTCCCTCCGGCTTATACTTCCGCACCAGATAAAAACAAACCAATGCCGTCAGAAGACCGTAGCCTGCGTCACTGACCATCATGCCGAAAAAGAGAAAGTAAAAAGGCGCCATAATCGCATTGGGGTCAATCTCCTGATAATTCGGAGTGGAATACATCTGCGTAATGCTTTCATAGGGCTCCACCAGCTTATTGTTTCGGAGCATCGTCGGAACCTGTTCTGTCTCCGGATCAGCTTTCCGCACTGCGGCAGAAACTGTGAACTGTGCCTCCAGCTCCTTTTTGAGTGTCTCGGCCCGTTCTGAGGGAAGATATCCGTCCATAACAAACATGTTTTCGGTGGAGAACAGATGCTCCGCGGCATCCTCCCGGTCGATCCGATAGCTTAAATAGTCGTACAGCAGCTGAAGCTGTTCCCTTCTTTCGGCTTTCTCCGCAAGCTCCTCCAAAACCGTCCGCATCTGCTTCTCCAGGTGCTTCCTCTGCTGTTTTATTTCTCCGGTAACCTCCGAATAAGTGCCCTTTTGTTCTTCGAACCGAACCGACTGGAAGGAATATTTCTGCAAAAGCTCCTGAAGCGCCTTTTCCGCGGACCGGTGAAAAAGAAGGTATCCATAATAATACTCGCTGTTCTCGGAAAGGATGTCAAACGAGACCAGCTCCAGCTCCTCCAGATCCTGCTTCCACGCTTCCAGGGAAACGGTTTTTAAGAGCGTTCCCGTGTAGATTTTTGTGGTTCTCGTTCCTTTTCTGTCCAAGGCGAAAGGAAGCTTTTCCCAAGGCTTTAAACTCTCCAATCGGTTTTCCAGCTGATTTTTTTCATTCTGCAGGCGGTTCATCTCCTGTCCCAGCCGGCAAATCATATCCGCCGTTCCCTTTGCGCTTTGTTCCGTCATCAGTTCTGCGGAAAAGAGGTGCTCCTCCACCTGCCGTTTTTGCGGAAGAAGCCCTTTTCTCTTCGGCTCAGGAACATATTCCTGCAAAATTTCAAGCGCATTTCGCGATTGATCCCGCATTTCCGCATAGAGAATCCCGCCACCCTTTTCCTGCCGAAACATCTGCCGGTCTTCCTCGGACAGGAAGTCGGAGGCATCGCTGATATCGGTGACCTCGACACAGCCGGATTGCATCAGTCTCTGAAGCAGAGCTTCTTTTTGTGCGACCAGACCCAAAAGGGTTATTTTGCTCATTGGAACAATCATGCTTCCTCAACCGCCTTTTTTGTCACATAGTCCACAGCCTGTTGATAGCCAAGTGTTGCACGCCTCGCAATATCCTCACTTTTCTGCCGGTAAGAAGCCAGGCGATGCTCAAAACTTTTTTTCGCAGCCTCTTCTCCTTCCTTCAACAACTGTTCCTTCTTCGCCTTGGCATCCTTCAACGCATCCTGTTTGATTTGTTCCGCTTCGCTGCGTGCAGATTCCATGACGCTTTGCGCCTCTCTTTCTGCCCTTTGAATGATTTCCGTTGCCATTTTTTCTGTCGCCACAACAGATTGGATGATATTCTGCATCCCATTCACCACCTTTTCTTTTTAGTATTGTTATTTTTCGGGAAATTATAATCGGAAAAATCATTCTTTTACAAATTTTTATCCGCATTTTGCGCAAAAAAAATGTCCGCCCGGCTCGGAAAAATATTCCGAACCGAACGGACGAATTGTGTTTTATTTCATTCAGTCTCTGACAGAAAAAAGACGCTGTTACAGGACAATATAGTCCTCCGGCCGCTTGTCGGTGACACCGAAAGCATACAGAATCGCATCAACGGTTCTTTTCGATGCATTTCCGTCCCCATAAGGATTGACTGCCTTTGCCATCTTTTCATAGCTTTCTTTGTTCTCAATCAGATCCATTGCCATATCCAAAATATCCTGCTTGTGAATGCCGGCGATTCTTGCCGTTCCGGCTTTAATTGCCTCCGGACGCTCCGTTTCGTTGCGCAGCACCAACACCGGTTTCCCGAGGGATGGCGCCTCCTCCTGCAAGCCGCCGGAGTCGGTCATCACCATATATGCCCGATCCATCAGATTATGCAGCTCCGCAACATCCACCGGTTCAATCAGGAATACATTGGGAAGATCGCCCAGCATGCCGATGGCTACCTCCCGAACGGCGGGATTCAAGTGCATCGGATAGATAATCTGAACTTCCTCCGAATATCTCTGCGCAATGTCCCGCAATGCGGAGCAGATGTTTCGGAGCGGTTCCCCAAGGTTCTCTCTGCGGTGCGCTGTTACCACAATCACCTTTTTCGTGAAATCTACCTGTTCGATTTCTTTGGTATAGAAACGATAGTTCTCCGACACGGTTGTTTTCAAAGCATCGATCACGGTGTTCCCCGTGATGAAAATATCCGATTCCTTCACGTTTTCCAAAAGCAGATTGTTTTTATTGTTCACCGTGGGTGAAAAATGCAGGTCGGCAAGCCTTCCGGTCAACTGCCGGTTCATCTCCTCCGGGAAGGGAGAGTATTTGTCATATGTGCGCAGCCCGGCTTCCACATGACCGATCTTCACCTGGTTATAGAAGGCTGCCAAAGCACCGGCAAAGGTCGTGGAAGTGTCACCATGCACCAGAACGATGTCCGGCTGTGCATCCTTAATCGCCCCGTCGATGCCCTCAACCGCCCGAAGAGTGATATCCACAAGGGTCTGCCGGGACTTCATGATGTTCAAGTCATAATCCGGCTGAATTTCAAAAATCTTCAGCACCTGATCCAGCATCTGCCGATGCTGAGCGGTTACCGTCACAATCGATTCCACTTCGGATCTGGATTCCAATTCCTTGACAAGCGGCGCCATCTTGATGGCTTCGGGCCGGGTGCCAAAGATCGACATCACTTTAATGGCCATCGGTTGTCTCCTCTTTCTCGGCGGCTGCGGCAGCCGCAACCGGTGTTTTCTCTTCGTCCTTGTGTGCCTGCTCATGCTTTTTGGTGTTGAATACCACCTTCAGCCCCACAGCGCCCACCACGACGATGGCGCCCACCAGGATCAGCGCGCGCGAGGTGTTGGTCGAGGCCAGCACCACGGCGGACAGGCCCAGCAGGGCGCTGATCACATAGGCAATGGCCACTGCCTGCTTCTGCGAAA
>CAKRUL010000248.1 GCA_934403665.1 uncultured Clostridia bacterium
ATATCACCTTTACAGATTTTATAGCATTGAGTGAGGTGGCGAAACCGGTAGAAAAGTCCGACTTGATTGTGAAACAGATTTTGTATGCCGATCCGCTGTTGAATATGCTGGAAACAGAGATGGCGGAGGAAGGCATACAGGAAACATATCGCAGGCTTGCTGACCGGTATTTTGCACTTGCCAAGCATGAGGGTTATTTTGCAAGACAATTGGAATATATCGGGGCAGTTTGTACGCTGGCATATGAGAAAGTGAAATTATCCATTCAATTAAAAGAAAGTTACGGCGATCCGGAAAAAATGAAAGCCATCTGTTTGGAATCGCTGAAGAGCGCGTGCACGGCACTGGAAGAAATTCATTATCAATTGTGGAACGAGACCTATAAACCCCAAGGATTTGAAAACGTAGATTGCAGATACGGCGGATTACTGATGCGGATTCAAACCGCAGACAGAAGAATCAAAGAATATATCGCCGGGGAGCTTGCGGCATTAGAGGAGCTGGAGGAAAAGAAATTACCGTTTGTGAATCGAAACTATTATGCCGAAGATTACAGAGGGATTCATACGCCGTATTTTAAGCTGTAAAATCTCTGAGACGAACAGGGATAGACAAACATGCGAGAAGAGAGGCATCTGAAAACTCTGTGAAATTTCTCTGAACGGTGCCATGTGTTTTTTGTCAACGATAGCTGTTTTGACGGCCGGTTTTTCATTCTCTCTGTCACGGATGATCAAATCACAGCAATACAGGAGAAACCTGTGTTGACATCTTCTGAACTTTCTGATATGATAAGGAAAGAAAAAAGCTGTGAAAAGAAACAGTAGGCATTTTGAAATGTGCAGAGAGAAGATGGCCGGTGAAAATCTTTCATGAAGAAATGCTGAACCCGTCTTGGAGCTGCAAGCGGAACAGTCCATGGAAGCTTTGCCGGTGATTCCTCCGTTATGGGATGCAATCGTTTGATTGTGAAAAGTGCAGATTGTGGCTTTAAGGGGCTGTAGCAATCTGAAATTAGGTGGTACCGCGGATTTAAAATTCGTCCTAAGCTTTTTATAAGCTTAGGACTTTTTACTGTCTTGGATTGACGAGAAATAAACTGGGAGGTTATCGATATGAAACTGGAAAAAATGGTGGGGGATCGGTTTAAAGAAAGACCCTCTAACTGCGTGATTGACAGCCATGCTTTGATGCTGCGCGGAGGATACATGAAGGGGGTTGCCAACGGCATTTATTCTTCTTACATGCCGCTTAAGAGAATCACACGCAAAATTGAGCAGATTATTCGGGAGGAAATGGACGCAATTGACGGACAGGAGGTTTCTTTTCCGGTTGTTCTTCCCGCTTCTCTTTGGGAAGAATCCGGCAGATTTGAAAGTGTTGGAAGCGAGTTGATGCGTTTCAAGGATCGGAATGGGATTCCCATGGTTTTGGGAATGACGCATGAGGAGGCGGCGGTACAGCTGGTGCGGGAATATGCGCAAAGTTATACCAAATATCCGTTCATGATCTATCAGTTCCAGACAAAATTCCGCGATGAAGCGCGGCCGAGAGGCGGCTTGATCCGCGTGCGGGAATTTACCATGAAGGATGCTTATTCTTTTCATACTTCTCAGGAGGATTTAGAGCAATACTATGCAAGATGCCACAAGGCATACGAGCGGATTTTTGCCCGTGTCGGCATTCCCGAGGTGATCTCGGTTGCTTCTGACTCCGGAATGATGGGGGGGAGCGTTTCTCATGAATTTATGCTTTTGACGCCTATCGGCGAGGATTCCATTGCGGTTTGTCCGCAGTGCGGTTACCGTGCCAATATGGAGGCTGCTGAAAGTATTCTTCAAAACACCAAAGACGAAAACGAAGAAGCCCTGAATTTGGTGCATACACCTGATATTCATACCATAGAGGAAGTTTGCAGCTTTTTACATACCGTGCCGGAAAAATCCTGCAAAGCGGTTGTCTATCAGCGGGATGATAACGATGCGTTCGTTGTGTTGTTTCTTCGCGGTGACATTGAAGTGAATGAAACAAAACTGACAAACTATTTGAAAACAACGATCCGGCCTGCGGTCATCACAAAGGACATCGGATTGCATCCAGGCTACATCGGTCCCTATGATCTGAAGGGGAACTTCACGGTTTTGTTTGATGCTTCGCTTCAGAACACAAATAATCTTTCCTGCGGGGCAAACCGGGAAGAATATCACTATACCGGGCTGCAAATCGAACGGGATTGCGGCAAGGTGGAATATCATGATTTTGCTAAGATTACGGAAGGCGGCATCTGTCCGCAGTGCGGCAAACCGGCGACTACTGTTTCCCGAGGCATTGAAGTGGGCAATATTTTTCAGCTGGGAACGAAGTATACGAAATCGATGGGCATGCAGTATTTGGATCAAAACGGCGAAGAACAATTCCCGATTATGGGCTGCTACGGAATCGGCGTCGGCAGACTGGCGGCCTCTGTCTGTGAGGTGCGGCATGATGACAACGGACCGATTTGGCCGATGGCGATCGCACCGTGGCAGGTTCACCTGTGCTGTGTGAGAAGTGATACGCCTGAGGTGAAGGCATGTGCCGACCAATTATACGAAGAAATGCAGTCTCAGGGAATTGAAGTACTCTATGATGACAGAAATGTTCGGGCAGGCGTGATGTTCTCGGATGCAGATTTGCTGGGAGTGCCTGTTCGGATGATTGCAAGCCCCCGCAATTTACAGGAAGGCTGTGTTGAGATTGTAGCGAGAGACAAAAGCTTTTCGGAAAAAGTATTGCTGGAATGTGCTGTGACAAGGGCAAAGGAAATTGTTGCAGAGCGGCTGGAGCATGAAAAAGCGAACGCCATATGAGATTTGACATTCTGACGTTCTATCAATAAAAAAGAAGATGGTTCCCAGTTCGGTAAATGGGAATCATCTTTTTTGATGTTTCAAAAAAATTATTTGTTTCGTTCCCTGTATTGTATCGGGGTAAACAGCATATGCTTTTTGAAAATCCGATTAAAATAATTAACATTTTCATATCCAATGGTTTCGCTGATCTTATACACCGGAAGATCTAAAAACATCAGAAGATCAATTGCTTTTTGCAGACGAA
>CAKRUL010000249.1 GCA_934403665.1 uncultured Clostridia bacterium
CTGATAAGCAGATAGGAATAAAAGCTGATGCCGCGGCTCAACAGCATAGCAGCAACCACATTTTCCCCGAAAAAGACGGAAAAAATTTTAAGAAAGCTTGCTTCGCTTGCTCCGACTGCTCCCGGAAGCGGCAAAGAAGAAACCGAAATCATAAGAATACATTCTGTTGCAACGATCTCAAGATATCCGTGTCCCTGCTGCCGCGTGGCACAATAGACAAAAAAGGGAACACTGTAGAAAGCAAGCAGCTGAACGGCAGTCACCAAAAATACCTTTGCCAAAACCTTCGGATTTTTGCGGATATGCTGTGCTCCCTGCCGATACTCCGCAATGAACTGTTCCACCGCCTGTAATGCATTCTCCGGTCTTTTGAGAAGTTTGCATTTTGCCAGCAAACGGATCAGAGCACCGGAACCCCTGCGAATCATCCCCGGGAAAAAAATTGTCAAAAAAATCAGCGAAATCAAGAGTAGATTGACTCCCATTCCATAAAAGAGCAGAAAGTGAATGCCCTGTATGTTTTCCCTCAGAAAAGGGAACTGGAGAAGAAACATCCCTCCTCCGAAACACAGCATGACAATCTGATACACCGCTCCGATCATCAGAAAGCACAGTGTGCTCAAGGAAACCGGATATTTTTCTCTCTGCATAAAATAAACCTGCATTGGCTGTCCGCCGGAAGCAGAGGGGGTAATCGCACTGAAGTAAAAGCCGACGAAGGCAAACTGAATGCTGTTTAAGATACCTATTTTCTGCCCCATGGAGCGCATCAGAAGAAAAATATTCAGCCCCTCGCAGGCAATAAACAAAAACACGCACAGCAAGCCGCCGAGAATAAACAGAGGATTCGCATGCTTAATCACCTGCAGCAGAGCAGCAAAATCACAGTCTTTCAAAAGAAAGAAAAATGTTCCTGCCATCAACAGCAGCAAAGCGATTCCGCCTGCTGCATAACTTGTTTTAGACTGCTTCATATTGTGCTACCTCCGGTGTCACAAACCGGTATCCTTTCTGTTTTAAAATCGGAATCACCGTTTTCAGTGCCTCGATTGTGCGAAGCGGTGCCCCCTTTGCTCCGCCGGAGTGTTCGCCCGCATCATGCAGACATATAATCGAATGTTCCTTCGTTCGCGCCAAAAGCTTTTTGATGATGGTTTCCTTGGAGCTTGTTTTTTTCCAATCCTGTGCCATGACACTCCACAGCACTACCCGGAAGCCATGCTTTTTTGCATAATACATGCTGAACAGGTTCGTGTGTCCCCACGGAGGACGGTAAAAAGGGGTTTGCCAGTTATAGCTTTTCAAAAGATCAACAGAATTCTCAAAATCCCGCTTTTCCTGCCATGGCGTTTTCAGCCAGGCGTTTCTGTGAGCATACGAATGGATGCCGATACAGTGTCCCTCCTCCAGCATGCGCTCCACCAGCTGAGGGGATTTCAGCATCTGATCTGCCACAATAAAAAAGGTTGCCTTCACGCTGTTCTCTTTCAAAACATCCAGCACTTTTCCCGTATAGCGCTCATCCGGGCCGTCGTCAAAGGTCAGCATCACCGCATTTTCCCCCTCTGCCTGCCGGATAATATCGGAATTTATTTTTTTGTTGTAATAAGTAGGAATCACTGCGTATCCGCAAAACACCGCAGCCGCTCCCAAAAGAATCCAGACAAAAATCATGCATACATCCCCTTTCTCTGCATAGAAGAAAGGATTTTTTCAATCGCATTGGTATCGATGCTGTTTTTCAGCGCACGCATATTCTTTTTCAGTTCAAACAGTTTTCGGTCATCGTAAATCAAATCGGCAATTTCATCCGCATAATTCTTCTCATTTTGAGAAAGAACCTCCCCGATTCGATTGTTTCGAAGAAACGCTGCATTTTTCAGTTCCTGAGGCAATTCCGGCGGAAAGGCAAGAATCGGCAGTTCTGAAAAAATCGTTTCAAACAGCGTGATTCCTCCCGGCTTTGACAAAAGCAAGTCTGCCTGATGCATGTAATAATACACCTGATCCGTGAAGCCGATCACTTCGATGTTTTCATACTTTCCATGCAGTTTATGATACAGTTCTTTATTGTTCCCGGTGATGATGGTGGTTTTTACCCCCTCCATGCGATTGATCTGCTCATAAAAACTCTTCTTTCGCGGCAGGATCCCAAGACCGCCCCCCATCATCAGCAGATTTTTTTCAGCCGATTTCAGCGGACGGCAAATTTGTTTGAAGGATTCCTTCACCGGAATCCCATTGACAAAAATACTGTCTTCTGCGACCCCTTTCCGAATCAAAGCTTGTCGAATCGAAGGAGAAGCAACCAAATAAATATCCGTGTTCGGATGAATCCATTCGCTGTGACTGCTGACATCCGTGATACAGGTAATCAGAGGAATCGAACACCGATGTTCCTCTTTATACTGCGAAACCATATGAGAACAGAATGGCAGCGTCGAAATGATAATATCCGGATTTTCTTCCCCGATCAGCTGGCGAAATGCGCTGAAAAAATAGTGTTGAAATGGAAGCTTTGCATTTGCTCTGCTGTTCTCGGTGCATTTATATATGATATTATAAAAACGAATTCCTCTGCTCACCATAAAAGAATAAGCGCCGTAAAGAGTATTGCAATGACTGTGGAGACTGTATTCGAAAAGATCGCGCACCTTGATGGAAACATTATCAAAACTCTTTCTGATGTCCTCCGCTAAACTGGAGGCGACCGAATAATGACCCATTCCGAATCTTCCGGTCAATATCAAAACATTCATAAAATGCCCCCTTATCCTTTGTTTTTCGTTTCATTATACCGGTAAAATCTAAAAATTCAGCGGATAGAATTCTTAAGAATTCTTAATAGGAAGGAAAGGAGGCAATCTTGCAAAAGCGTCTGACTCTTGCTATAATAATAAGGAATCATTCGCAGCAGCATGCGAACAGAAAAGGAGGTCAGACATGGACAAGCCAAAAAAAATTCTGATTGCAGACGACAATGCGGAAATTCGGGACATTGTGGAAATTCTTTTGACCAGCGAGGGTTTCGAGGTCATTCAGGCGGATGACGGTCAGCAGGCAGTCGATTTGGCGGATGA
>CAKRUL010000250.1 GCA_934403665.1 uncultured Clostridia bacterium
CTGTAACTCTCTCCGAGCGTAATGGTGCTTTCGTCCGTTTCCTTAGAAGCAACAGGAGCCGTATTGATCTGCGGCTTCATAGGTGCAATGACGGAATATGTTTTCTTTTCGGCATTCTCATCATCAGAAGCCGCAACGGTGATTTTCAGAATATTGTTTTTGCCGCCGTTCAAAGCGCCGTTCAGTCTGGACCACTGGGAATCGCCGGATGCAATCTCTGCTTTGACGCCGTTGCATTCCGCCGTAATCACCGCTTCGTCGGATGCAGCCGCCGCTTTTACATAAATGCTTCGGAAAGGAGCCAAATCCATATCCGGGTAATTGATGACCGGAACAGAATACTCCGTTATCTTTTGCTCAAAAGCGGGTGTGAGCGGCAAGGCATTGGGTAAGCCGTCAAGAGTTGTGACAGTAAGTGTGCTTAATGCGCACGGATCCTCCTGCGGCGCATTTTTATCCACAATCATTTTTGTCAATGACAGGATCAGAGGTTCCCCGTCTGTGCCTTCAGGGATATATGCCGTAAGGTAATAAGTTCCTTCCTCCGCCGGTGTGGAAAGGGTCACATTACCACTCGCGTCTGTTACAGCGTTTGCAATCTTGGTCAGCTGTCCATCCGCACTGTTTACATAGGCAAGCTGTGCACCGTTAACCAAAGAGCCTACTGCGTGAAGAGCGTCCGCATCTTTATACTCATATGCCATCATATAAGAGGAAGAACGCAAGTTCAGTTTCAGCGCTGTTGCGGGCAGTGTCGTAATTTCTGTTATCGCATTCCCCTTGTATTGAAACCACGCAAGCTCATCCGAATAATCGGAAGTGTCCTGATACAGAAAGAATGCAACGGTATCATCATCCGAAAGCTTCTGTGTGGTCACTGTCGTTCCGTTATATCCGCCGAACTCACTTTTTGTGCCGTCATTCGGATATGCGCCGTTATATACAAATCCATTGGCGGTGGTTTCCACGCCAAACAGCTTAGAAAGATAGCCATTATCCGAATAGGCAAGATAGTTGGCTGCTGTAGCCCTTGTAAAGCTTGTACCATACTTGATTTCGTGCAGCTTCACCAGCGCATCGACCGCGGATACCCCGTTTGTTACACTGTCTTTGAAACCGTATTTTTCTGCAGTGTCACTGCTGACGGAAACATTCATCTGCGGTGCGCATAAAAATGCTCCATTCGCCTGTGCGGTCATATGAACTTCTGCACTTACAACAGAAGAAGCATCCCCTGCATATGTCGTAAACGGCACTGTGCTGAACAGCATCACAAACGACAGTAGCAGACTTAACATTTTTCTTGTTTTCACATTATTCATTCCTTTCAGGTTCTTTTTCTGAGACAGTTATCAGTCAAATTCTATTCTTTGCACCTCCGTCATTCACCGCACAAAAAAACTGCGGCAATTTTTTGAATTACCACAGCTGTGTTTTTCTGTGATGAATCACAATTTGTGTGTGACGGTGTGCAGAACCCTTCCGTAACGTTGCAAACAAATGCGCACACAAAAATATTACCCTTATGCCAATCAGCACATAAAAGATAATACCAAAGCAGGTCTTGTGACTCGCACCATATAAGGGTTAATAAAATCCCCTCACGTTTTTACGCTTCGCCTTCTCAGTTTCCCAATGACCGGCTTTCACCGACAAGCATAAAAACTTCGGATGCACACACCGACAGTCCTTCGCAGGGGATTCTCACCCCATTCCCTTTTCACCGAATATGCCTTGACAAGAAACGTCTTTTGCGGCATAACCGACACTTTGTGTGAAAATATGTAATGTTCGTTTTTTATCATAGCATATTTCTTTCAAAAAATCAATTTCCAAAAAACAAAAACATGATAGAAGCGTTTCCAGTCAAAGAAACCAGAGGATGCAACAATGCTTTTTAAAAAGGGAACAAAAAACACTTTTTGTTCCCTTACAGTATGTCGATGCTTCTATTGAAACGCCGGCGGACGTATCCTGTCCGCTTTCTGTTCTTGTTGTTACTTCCATTCAAAATGCTCACGTTATCTCCTGAAAATTGTATCGGCGATACAAATCCGGTCTTCTTTCATGAAAATAAATATCTTTTCCTGCGGCATAAGAATCACAGGACAACCACCGTTCATACACAGGTCGATTTAAATCAATCGTGGCAATGGCATATCCCTTCTCAGATGCATCATCCAACACTTCTCCCAACGGATTCACGATTCGGGAATGACTTTTTGCCTGCACGCCCGAAACAATCAGATAGGTTCCATTGTCATAGGCTCGCATACATGCGCGAGACTCAAAAAAACCTGCAGTAGGGTAACAAATCATGTCTACCCCCTTCAGATGATAAGTTTTTGCATGCTCTGGAAAGAATAAATCCCAGCAGATTCCAATCCCTATTGTTCCAAAATCGGTTTGAAAAACAGGCACTTCGTCTCCAGGTGTATAGCCTGCTTCGTATTCGCCGATTGTTAAATGGGTCTTATGATAGGTACCGGCAACTTCTCCCTGCCGATCTATTAAAACAGCAGTGTTGTACAGGCGCCCGTTCCATTTTTCCAATATGGAAAACACCAGATAAACAGGAAAATCTTCTTCAAAGGCAACATAACACGATCGTGACTCATGATGGGCGGATAATCAAAATAGAGATATTTCCCATTGTATCGCACATTGACCCGATCGGGGACAGGGCGTGCTTCCGGATCCTCAATCATATTCGGAATAATGGGCTGTACTTCTGCATTGACATTACTGCCGCATTCCACCGTAACGTAATCCACATACACATCCGGCGCACCGTATCCAGTCATCAGCATGAAATAATCAAGACCGGTTTCGGAACAATCATTGCAGATTGCCAGATCGGAAAATAATTCCGAATTCACCCGAACATCTGTTTTCCCCTGTATGGGATCGATCATAATGCGAATCACATTCCAGCTTCCGAGAGAGGCCTTGCTTTTTGTAAACTGCCGAGCTCCGCTTCCGGTATAAACAATAAAATTTCCATCCCATCCGATCGTCACACGAACGGCTTCGCCTGTTCCGCCGCCAACCACAAAAGAAACTTCTCCGGATTGGGAT
>CAKRUL010000251.1 GCA_934403665.1 uncultured Clostridia bacterium
CTGTTCTCCAGAATTCCCTCGGTCACAAAATAAAAAATTTCTTCATAAATCCACCCAATCAGACACCCGCCCAAAAAGAGAAAGAAGAAAAAGGCACTTTCCGTGCTGCCTTCCCTCTTTCGTTCTTCTGCCGCAGGCAAAGGTTCCCATTGTGCAACCTTCATGGATGCCTCCCCCTTTCTGCATCAGATTTCCACAGTTCCACGAATAGTTTCAAAAGCGCCGGGTTCCAGCTCACACGCCATCACATTTTCATCCGGAATTCCGGTCATATGCCGAATTCCGAAGAATGCCGCACTCTGAAAGCCGAACCGCTGATAATAAGAGGGCGCACCCACCAAAAACACCGCTTTATATCCCATATCCTTGGCAATGCGGAAGCTCTCTTGAATCAGAGCGCCTCCCACCCCCTGATTGCGATATGCCTCCTTGACGGAGAGAGGCGCCAGCAACAGAACGGTATGCTTCTCTGCTCCTTCCTTGACATAGGTGCGCGTCAGCATGATATGACCGATCAGTTCTCCGTTCTCCTCCGCTACCAGTGCCAGTCTCGGAATGTAATTTGATTCCGCACGAAGCTGATTGACGAAGTCCTGCTCCTTCCCGTTGGAAACCTGAGCCGTTTCAAACGCCAGCTTCACCATATCATAAATTTCTCTGAATTCTTCTTTTTTCTCTTGCCGAATGATCATATTTCGTTCACCCTTCCCATAACGATTTCCTTTCTCTCCCTATTTTAACACACGGAAAGCAAAACAGCAACCTTGAATAAGTTTATAATCTGTTCACAAAGATTTTATTGACATGGACATGAAACCTCACTAAAATGGAGATAGTATCCTAAAGAAGGGGGAATTTCAAGATGAATGAAGCGAAACCGCCAAAAAAACCGCTGTTATTCTACTACGGAATTGTCATTGCAATTCTTTTGCTTTTAAATGTGTTTGTTCTGCCGTGGCTCACCGCCTCCAATGTTACGGAAGCGGACTACAGCGATTTTTTAAATGCGCTGGAAAGCGGACAGATCTCCGCTGTTCAGGTGGAGGACAAAAGCCTCTATTACATGGTGGAAAGCCAAAACGGTGAGAAAACACAAAAAAATGTTTATACCGTCAATAAAATGGAGGACGATAACATTCTGACCAACCGGCTTTCGGGAGCAGGTGTGAAATTTGCAAAGGTTCTGCCAAAGGAAATGTCCCCCATTACCAGCTTTTTGGTCACCTGGATTTTGCCGATTGTGATTTTCGCCGCATTGGGACAGCTGATGATGCGCTCCCTGCAGAAACGGATGGGCGGGAACGCCATGTCCTTCGGCAAAAGCAATGCGAAGGTGTATGTTTCGGCCCAAACAGGAAAAACCTTTGCCGACGTGGCGGGGCAGGACGAGGCAAAAGAAGCACTCACGGAAATTGTGGATTTTCTGCACAATCCGGAAAAATACAAAGAAATCGGGGCGCGTCTGCCCAAGGGCGCTCTGTTAGTCGGTCCTCCCGGAACCGGAAAAACCCTTCTGGCACAGGCAGTTGCCGGAGAAGCACATGTGCCCTTTTTCTCCATCTCCGGTTCTGAATTTGTGGAAATGTTTGTGGGAATGGGCGCCGCAAGAGTCCGTGACCTGTTCAAGCAAGCGCAGGAGAAAGCGCCCTGCATCGTCTTTATCGATGAAATCGATGCCATTGGCAAAAGACGCGACAATTCCGGCATGGGCGGAAATGACGAACGGGAACAGACCTTAAACCAGCTGTTAACGGAAATGGACGGTTTTGACGGAAGCAAAGGGGTCGTCATCCTGGCGGCGACGAACCGTCCGGAAACATTGGATAAAGCCCTTCTCCGTCCCGGACGCTTTGAC
Organism: uncultured Clostridia bacterium; assembly: GCA_934403665.1. The sequence continues at coordinate 1,856 of CAKRUL010000251.1, forward strand.
CGGCGAATCCCTGCGGAGCTTCCCGATTTGAAAGGCCGGGAGGAAATTTTGAAGGTTCACTCCCAAAAAATCCGTGCGCAGGACAACATTGATTTCAATGCCGTAGCACGTGCAACCTCCGGTGCTTCCGGTGCAGAGCTTGCCAACATCGTGAACGAAGCGGCTCTTCTGGCAGTGCGTTCCGGCCGCAGCATTGTGAATCAACAGGATTTGGAGGAATCGGTGGAAACCGTCATTGCCGGATACCAGCGCAAAGGAGCAGTGATATCCGACCATGAAAAGCAAGTGATTGCCTATCACGAAATCGGGCATGCACTGGTAGCAGCGAAGCAAAAACACTCCGCCCCTGTTCATAAAATCACCATCATTCCCCGCACCTCCGGCGCATTGGGCTACACCATGCAGGTAGAAGAAGGCGAAAAAGTTTTAATGACCAAGCAGGAAGCGTTTGACAAAATCGCCACCTTAACCGGCGGACGGGCGGCAGAAGAAATCATCTTCGGCTCGATTACCACCGGAGCTTCCAACGATATCGAGCAAGCGACCAAGATGGCACGGGCAATGATTACCCGTTACGGCATGAGTGATACTTTCGGGATGATGGCTCTGGAAACAGTCAGCAATCCATATCTGAGTGATGACGCTTCTTTGACCTGTTCCGTTGAAACGGCATCCAAGGTCGATACCGAAGTGCAGGCTTTGATTCAGGAAGCACACAAAAAAGCGCGGAATATTCTGGAGGAAAACCGAGAGAAACTCCATGAACTGGCAAAATATCTGTTGGAAAAAGAAACCATCACCGGCGAAGAATTTATGGAAATTCTCAAAAAAACAGAACGCAGGGAACAAAATGAATTGGCTTAGCAATTTTATGGAAGGAAGATACGGAATCGACCAACTGTCATGGGCGCTCCTGATTTTGGGGATGCTTCTGACGGTTTTGGGAAAGATCTTCCATGCCCCATGGCTGACCGTTTTGTCTTATCTTCCTTTTCTTCTGTGCGTGTTCCGCTTCTTTTCAAGAAACGGGAATCGTCGCCGGATGGAAAACAATCGTTTTTTTCATCTGTGGTTCCCGGTAAAGCAATGGTTTTGCCGCCTGCGGCATCGCATGCAGGATGAAAAATTGTATCGGTTTTATCGTTGCCCACAGTGCAAGGTTCTGGTAAAAGTTCCGAAAAACCGCGGAAAAATCAAAATCAAATGCCCAAAATGC
>CAKRUL010000252.1 GCA_934403665.1 uncultured Clostridia bacterium
ACATATCCCTGTTGCTCCAAAAGGGTCAGCGTCTTTCGGGTGCAACCTGCAAACAGAAGCAGATCATTCCTTTCCAATTCCCGATTGTCCAGCAATATTTTCAGAACCCGGCACTGTGCCCGCTTCTTGGTGCGGTTCTGTGCAAGAAAGGAATGAACCTCTTCCGGTTCGGCTGCCAGGCTTACCAGAGTGACAAATTTGTCCTGCAGACTGTTTTTATACTCCAGGGTAATCTCCGCAAGCCCCTGCTCTCGATATTGTTCCACCCGGCGGCGTGCATCAGGAAACTGCTCCTCTAACTCCGCAAGATAGATTCCGTCTTTCTGCTGATACAGCAGGCACAGAAGCTCCTCCTGCGCCGATGGTTCTTCGTCTCCCAGGTAGATAATTTTTTCTTTCAGAAGCGCTTTCAGCCCCGGGGGCATGGTTAGCCTCAATGCCTCATAATAAGTGCACAGATAACGTTCCTTCATAAAATGGGCGAGCAAAAAACCTTCATCGGAAACAACCGGTTCCCGATCAATCCGCTCCAGCAGCTTCTTCACTCTCTGAACCTCGCCTGCATCCTCCGTAAGTCTTACCACAACTGCTTCATACTTCTTATTGTTTGCGCCGAAGGGGACAAATACCCTTTCCCCCACTGAAATCTTCGACTCCATAGAATCCGGCACCAGATAAGTAAACAGGCGGTCTACGCTATAAGATGGATTGTTCAGTGCAACTTGTGCATACAAGCTTTGTCCCCCTCCTTTCGCTTTTTGATTCTTATGGTTGAAAAAAGGGCGTAAAAAAGTAATCTTTTTACACCCTTTTAGGGAACCGGAAAAACCCTTCCGGATAGAACAAACAGAACCCGAAGGCGCACCAAGTCCCCGAGCGGTGATGTTTGTTCGCAACAAAAAGGATTCCCCAATCCGAAAAAATCCAACCATATGAGATTTTCTCAACAAAACAGATGGTTCGATTCTGTATCAGGATGCCTTTTTGCGGTTTTGCATCCCCTTTACACGTTACATTTTTACCTGCAGCTTATTCTGTGCAAGCTCTTCCGTGGCAATGGTGATCACTTTGTCACTGTCTGCCTTGACAAGAGGCTGTGAGCCCTCCATCAATTCTCTGGCACGCTTGGTAACCGCAATCACAAGTCCGTATCTGGAACCCGTTTTATCGATTAAATCTCCGTACACCGGATACAGCATTATTTCAGCACCTCCAATTCCTCGATACAGCGCTCCGTCCGGAAACGTTCTGCCGCAACAATACATAGAATATGATTGGCAGTCTCGTCCACCGAATGGTTCGTGAGTATATAATGATATTCTTTGGCATATTGAATTTCTTTTTTGGCGGTCTCCATCCGCAGTGCGATGACTTCCTCTGTCTCTGTTCCCCGTTTGCGGATTCTGGACACCAATTCCTCCAGCGTAGGCGGAACCACAAAAATGAAAATGCTTTCGGGGAAATTTTTCTTCACTTCCATGGCACCCTGAATCTCAATTTCCAGAATGACATCCTTGCCTTCCTCCAACATTTTCTGAACCGGGGTTTTCGGCGTCCCGTAATAATGGTCGCAAAACTGCGCCCATTCCAAAAATTCGCCTTCCTCCAGCATTTTTAAAAACTCAGCCTCTGTTTTATAATAGTAGTTAATGCCTTCCTGCTCACCGGCACGCTTTGTCCGCGTAGTGGCGGAGACGGAAAGAAAGATGTCCTCTTTCTTGCGCAACACCTCGCTGACAATGGTGCTTTTCCCCACTCCGGACGGACCGGATATCACAAACATTTTCCCTTTAACCATCCACTTCATCCTCCGTATTGTAATCATCCAGGCGGTTCGCCACTGTTTCCGGCTGTGCCGATGACAGAATGATATGATCGCTGTCCGTGATAATCACTGCACGGGTTCTTCTTCCATAGGTAGCGTCAATCAAAGATCCTCTGTCACGGGCATCCTGAATAATCCGTTTGATGGGCGCTGACTCCGGGCTCACAATTGCCACGATACGGTTTGCCAAAACCACATTTCCGTATCCGATATTGATCAGTTTCATTCGGTTCCCCCCTATTCTATATTCTGAACCTGTTCGCGGATATTCTCCACCTCAGATTTCAATGCAACAACCATTTTCGAGGTTTCCAAATCATTGGCTTTGGAGCCGATGGTATTAGACTCCCGGTTCATTTCCTGAACGATGAAATCCAGTTTTTTTCCGACGGCTCCCTCTTTGTTAAGCAGAGCGCCGAACTCTTTGATATGGCTTTTCAGCCGCACTGTTTCCTCGCGAGTTGTGATTTTATCTGCAAAAATAGCGGCTTCTGTGATAATTCTCTGTTCCTCTACATTGTTTAAAATGGATTTCAATTTTTCAATCAGACGGTTTTCATAATCCTGCACAATCTGAGGAAAGCGTTCGTCCACCGCATCTGCCAGCTCTCCGATCCGGACAAGCCTTGCATCCAGATCCGCCTTGATGCGTTCCCCCTCCCGCTTGCGCATTGCCACAATGTCAACAAGCGCCGCTTCCAGAACAGTCAAGGTAAGTGCAGTGATCTTTTCTTCATCAAGCTCTTTGTTTTCGATTTCAAAAATATCCGAGAAACGGGTCAGCGTAGAGAGCGTGATTTCCTCTGAAATCCCGTAATCCGACCGCAGCTTGGAAAGAACGCGGACATAGTTGTCGCAAAGCGCCTTGTTGACACTGATTTCCCGTTCATCCTCTTCTTTTTTCTTGATATACAGATAAATCTCTATTTTGCCTCTTGTCAGGTAATTTTTCGCAGTTTCCCGGATTTTATCCTCCAAAAAACCATAATACTTTGGCAGTTTAATGGTGCAATCAAAATATCTGTGATTTACCGATTTGATTTCCGCACTGATTTCATAGCCGTCAATAAGCTGTTTGCTTCTTCCGTAGCCGGTCATGCTTTTAATCATATATATTACCCCAGTTTATTTATTGTGACTCTTATATTTTACCAGCTTTCCCCGGATTTTTCAAGGTGAATTGAGAAAAAGAACAAGGGATTTCAAAATTTTGATG
>CAKRUL010000253.1 GCA_934403665.1 uncultured Clostridia bacterium
TCCTGCCATAACATCGACACCAAATGGGGCATGATTCAGGTAGATGAGAACGGCAAGACCAGCATTGAAGGTGTGTATGCCGGCGGAGATGCAACAACCGTTAAGACAGTGATTGCCGCAATTGCTGCAGGCAGAAAATGTGCAGCTGCGATTGACCGGGATCTCATGGGCGACAAGGCAACCATTAAATGGGAGCCTGTTACCAATGTTGTCAATCCGATTGACGTTCTGAAGAGAAACGACTTCATTGAAGACGAACCGAGAAAATCTTTGAATGTTGTTGAACCGGAAGCAAGAGTAAACAATTTCGAGACTTATGTCAGAACACTGACGGAGGAAGAAGCGGTTGCAGAAGCCTCCAGATGTCTGAAATGCGGCTGCGGCGAAGGATGTCAGCTGTGTAAATCTATTTGCAGTGAGTTTGCAATTTACAATCCGCTGTCGGATAAGATTCAGATCAACAAAGACGAATGTGTTGCCTGTGGAATGTGTTATAACAGATGTCCTAACAAAAATATCGAGATTGTTGATACCGGTATCGTTGTAAAATAAAAGGCATGTTGTTTTCTGAAAAACTATGCTTTTGAAAAAAATATTGATTGGTGCGGACAGGGGCCACAGGGGTTCCCTGTCCGGCTGTCAAAACGTTTGCGGAAAACAAAAATGAACATAAAACAGAAAGGGAGAACAAAGATGTTAAAACAATTTCAGGTTGGCAAAATGGATGTAAAGGTTTTTGAAAAGAGAACCGAAATGGGTCAGGTTGCCGCAAAGGAAACCGCAGAGGCGATCAAAAAAGTGATTGCAGAAAAAGGCGAATGCTATATTATCTTTGCTGCTGCTCCGTCGCAGGATGATTTAACTGCCGCTTTGGTAGAAGATAAAACAATTGACTGGACCAAAGTGACCGCTTACCATATGGATGAGTATATTGGTTTGGATCAGGATGCTCCGCAGGGCTTCGGAAACTATCTGAAAGCAAAACTGTTTGGGCAGGTTCCGCTGAAAGCAGTTCATTATTTAAAAGACATCAAAGGAGAACCGGAAGAAGTTTGCGAAAAATATTCCGCTCTGTTGAAGGAACATAAACCGGATATTGTGTGCATGGGAATCGGCGAAAATGGTCATATTGCATTTAACGATCCGCATGTTGCTCATTTCGATGATGACAAACTGGTAAAAGTAGTTGATTTGGACGACACTTGCAGACAGCAGCAGGTAAACGATGGTTGCTTTAAAACGTTTGACGATGTTCCGAAATATGCTTATACTTTGACCATTCCAGCTTTGATGCTGCCGAAATATATTTTCTGTATCGTTCCTGCTCCGACCAAAGCGAATGCTGTGAAAGCGACCTGTCAGGGAATCATTACCGAAAAGGTTCCTGCAACTGTTTTGAGAATTCACGAGAATTCAAAACTGTATGTGGATTCTGATGCAGGCAAATATATTCTGTAATAAATGGCTTAAAAACACTATCGGGGATGTGAAAAAATCATTTTTCACATCCCTTTTTTGATGTAGAAAAATCAAAGGATATTGAAAAAGAAAAGTCTGAAAATTCAGAAAAATCCGGGAAGAATCTCTGATTTTTTTCGTAACAGTAGCATTTTTTATAGAAATATGCTATAATTGTAGAGAATTTTAGGTTTAGAAAACAGGTGAAAGAATGAAAAGATGGACTGAGCGGTGCAAAGCATTTTTTGAAAGCCGTTCCAACCGGAAGCTTATGATGAATTACGGGAGTATGGTGTTGGTGATCGCTGTTTTTTCCACACTCTCCTTTTTTGCCATGGGCTCTTTTTTGGTGGATCGGTTTGACAGCAATAATGAGATGATTGTAAATACCTTAGCACGTTCTTTAAATAATGTCTTTAAAAAAATTGACGATGTGAATAAAAGCTTGCTTGAGTTTCACGAAAACAATGATATTTTTTCGGAAAATGGGATGATTCATGCGGATACAGGCACAAAAATAAAGGCTGCTTCTCAAATCAATACGTTGGCGCTCGCCAGCGATTTCATTGAGGAGATTGTGTTTATGAAGAAAGATGAGCCACAGCTTCTCACCTCTCAAGGTGTGTTGGATAAGACGGAATTTTTTGAGAAAAGATACAACTGCGAACAGTACAATCTGAATTTTTTCAACATTATCGAAACGGACTATTACACAGTCAAGGCATTGCCTTCCGCATATTATAAAAACCTGGTGAAATATCCGTCTCAGGATCCGCAGAAGCTCATGGTTTTCATCAAAACGATTCCATCCACCAATATCAATATTATATTGTTTGTGTCGGAGGAGCGTTTTTTGCGTTACACCAATCTGGAGCAGATTAACGGAAAAATGACATTCCGGATTTATGATCAGGGGGATGTGCTGATCTTTTCCAACGCCGGAAATGACTACCAGATCAACACCGGAAAGGTGACGCCGGAATATACTGAAGAGGTTGTGAAGGACGGCGCCAGGATATTGTATGTCAAAAAATCGGATTACAATAATTTTTATTACATCGCCGAAATGAAGAATTATGTGCGAACGGGTATACGGATTGGCTGTATTTTATTATTTTTGGGTCTGATGGTGACGTTGTTTTTCATTGTACTGCGCATTAAAAAATCGAACAAAATTCTTTCCGAGATATACCAAGAACTGAATTTGAATGAGAATGAAAGCTATATTGACATGATTGACGAAGGCGTCTTAAGGCTGAAAGCGGAAATAGAAGAGAGAAACGACCGCATAGACACCATGAAACAGGAAATCCAAAACAGTTTGTTTGCCAAACTGGTGCACGGCAGTTCTTACTATAATAAGCATAAAAAAGCGGTGGAGATGGTTTTTGAGAAAATCAGCGATAAGGAAAAATACATTGTCATATCGCTGGAGGTTCCCAAAGGCAATGCCGACTCACCGAAATATGAGGTGGAGGCGTTCTCAGAAAAAATTTCCGACATGAGCATCCAGGAGATTACAATCGAGGAGCAAGGCGGAAAATATCTGTTTCTTCTGGGAATGTATGAAACCACATCC
>CAKRUL010000254.1 GCA_934403665.1 uncultured Clostridia bacterium
CATCTGTGGTATAATATACACAGCAAGACTTGTTTCACAAGTATTTGGGCGTTGCCCTATCGCGCTTTGCGCGACCTGTGCCATTGACGGCTGCGGAAAAATGTCCTTGCAAGCAAACATTTTTCCTTATGGTATACGAAAAAACAAACGAAAAGAAAAGGATGGCGGAAGTGTAATGAAAGAAATTTTTCAAAGAGTCAGCATTCGGAAATACAGCGGAAAACCGGTAGAGCAGGAAAAAACGGAGCAATTGCTGCGGGCGGCTATGGCCGCGCCCAGTGCAATGGATAAAAGACCGTGGCATCTTATCGTCATAAAAGACCGGGAGCTTTTGAAAAAGATTACGGCGTTTCATCCCTATGCTTCAATGCTCACCGAAGCAGACTATGCCATTTTAGTCTGCGGCGATTTCCGTCAGGAGGAAAAGATTGGCTATCTTGCAATCAATGGGGCGGCGGCGACAGAGAACATTTTGCTGGAGGCGGTCAGCCAGGGGCTGGGTGCATGCTGGCTGGGAATCTATCCGCGTGAAGAGCGAATGGAGGCGATTTCCAAGCTGATCGGGCTTCCGGAATATATTGTTCCGCTCACTTTGATTTCCGTCGGGTATCCTGCGGAGGAAAAAACACAGGAGGAGCGCTATGACGAAAGCAGAATCCGGTATGACAGATGGTAAGAGAAGCCTGCAAGTGATTGTCCCGGAAAAGTATGACGGCGAAAGAGTGTTGAAGGTACTTCGGGAAGAGATGCAGGTTTCCGGCACCTTGGTGAAGCGGTTGAAGCATACGCAAGGGATTTTGTTAAATGATTCTCCGGTGCGGACTGTGGATTTGGTCAGAAGCGGAGATTTGCTGAAAATCGTGCTGACGGAACGGGAGGGTTCTGCTCATGTGATTCCGGTGAAATCGGAGTTTGAAACGGTCTATGAAGATGACGATCTGATTGTGGTGAACAAGCCGGCAGGGATGTCGGTTCATTCTTCGCGGAAAAGTGATTTACATTCGCTTGCCAATGCGCTTGCTTACTATTTCAGAGAAAAAGGGGAGCACCATATGTTCCGTGCGGTCAACCGCTTGGATCGCCAGACTTCTGGATTGATGCTTCTGGCAAAGAATGCGCATGCCAATGCGTTGTTGGTGCAGCAGATGAAACAGAAGCAGATAGAAAAAAGATATTTAGCGGTTACGGATGGAATTCCGCCCGATGAGGAAGGCACTTTGGATTTTCCCATCAAACGTGCGGACGACAGCGTCCTTCGCAGAGTTGTGGCATCGGACGGAAAGGAAGCGGTGACACATTATCGGGTTCGGAAGCGGTCGGGGAGGTTTGCACTCGTTGAAATCCGCTTGGAGACGGGAAGAACGCACCAGATTCGGGTGCATTTTGCGCATATCGGCTGTCCGCTCGCGGGGGACTGGCTGTATGGCACGGAGGAAGGTGCGCCGATTCCGCGGCAAGCCCTGCATGCCTGGAGGCTGGCGTTTTCTCATCCGATTTCCGGAGAACGTCTGTCTTTTGAGGCGGTTCTTCCGGCGGATATGAAGAAAATTCTTTCCGTGTAAAAAACGGATTCGGGACGGAAAACTTGCGAAAATTGTTTTGAAGCAGGGACACAGAAAAGTGATCTGCGAGCACCTGACGACCTTTCACACTGTACAAAATAGACAAAAAACCGCTGAAATATTCCGCCCGAATTATCCAAAAAAGAGGAAATACAAAAGAAATCCGCAAAAGGGTCAAAATTCCGAAAAATAAGATGGACTTCACGGGGCGGATGGAGTATAATGAAATACGGCGAGGATGAGGAAAACAACAAAATATGGTATGATAGGAGTGAATCGAATGATCACAAACAGGTCTAAGATCGCGATTATCGGTGCTGGTTTTGTAGGGGCAGCAGCTGCATATGCCCTCGCCATGAAAAAATTAGTATCTGAAATTGTACTGATCGACGCCAATGCGCCCAAAGCCGAAGGGGAAGCAATGGATATTGCTCATGGTCTTAGCTTTATGGGGGAAATGTATGTTCATTCCGGCGGCTATGAGCAGGTCAGAGACTGCGATATGATTATCATCACAGCCGGAGCAAACCGAAAACCGGACGAGACACGGATGGAGCTTGCACAAAAAAACACGGCTATCGCAAGGGACATCACGAAAAATGTAATGAAATATTACAATACCGGGGTGATTCTGGTGGTAGCAAATCCTTTGGATGTGTTAACTTATGTGATTCAAAAGGAATCCGGGTTGCCGACCGGCAGGGTGTTCGGAACAGGAACAGCGTTGGATACTGCCAGATTCCGATATCTTTTATCCGAGGTAGTCGGAGTGGATGTCCGCAATATTCACGCCTCCATTGTCGGAGAGCATGGAGAAACGCAGTTTCCTCTTTGGAGCTCTGTCCGGATTGCGGGGGTTGCTTTGGATGATTACTGCAAAGAGGCAAATCTGCAAATCAATCAAAAAGAAATTGAGCAGGAAGTGAAATCGGCAGGTTCCGAGGTCATCAAGAGAAAAGGAGCAACGTACTATGCAATTGCTTCTGTGATTGCAAAGGTTGCCGAGGTGGTTTTAAAGGATCAGCGCTCTGTGTTGAATGTCTCTTCTATCGTGGAGGGATGTTTCGGGCTGGAGGATGTCTGCCTGAGCATGCCGTCGATTGTGGGGCGTTCTGGCGTGGAAAAGATTATTTTCTCGGAGCTGTCGGAGGGTGAAAAAGAGAAACTGAAGGATTCCTCTGAGGCAATCAAAAAAGTAATACATAATTTATTATAAAAAGTTGGAGGGCTTAGGTATGGATAAGAAAGAATTCGCACTGAAAAAACATGAGGAGTGGAACGGAAAAATTGAAGTTATCAGCAGAGCGGAACTGAATAATCGTGACGATTTGGCCGTTGCATACACTCCGGGGGTTGCAGAACCCTGTCTGAAAATCAGCGAAAACGTTGACCTTTCTTACAAGTACACAAGAAGACACAATCTGGTTGCTGTTGTAACCGACGGCACCGCTGTGCTGGGTCTGGGGGATATCGG
>CAKRUL010000255.1 GCA_934403665.1 uncultured Clostridia bacterium
CCTCCCTGCTGCACCACTCTGCGTGCTTCGCTCTTGGAAGGAGTCAGCTTGGATAAAACAAGCAAATCGATCATTCCGATGCCGTCTTTGATGTCGTCTTTTGTGACATGAACCGAAGGAACTTCGGCAGCAGCTCCCTTCGCAAACAAAGCCAGCGCCGCATCCTGTGCTTTTTTCGCTTCTTCTTCTCCATGCACCATTTTCGTCACTTCATATGCCAAGCGTTTTTTGGCTTCATTAATGGCACTGCCTTCCAGCTTTTCATATTCCGCAATTTCTTCCAGCGGCATAAAAGTGATTAAGCGCATGCATTTGATGACATCCTTATCATCCACATTGCGGAAATACTGATAAAATTCATAGGGAGATGTTTTTTCGGGGTCGAGCCATAAGGCACCCTTCTGTGTTTTTCCCATTTTCTTGCCTTCCGAAGTGGTCAGCAAAGTGAAGGTCATGCCATATGCCTGTGCGGATTCACAACGGCGAACCAAATCGATTCCTCCCAGAATGTTGGACCATTGATCATCGCCGCCCAATTCCAATTTACAGCCATACTCCCGATATAATTTCAAAAAGTCATAGCTCTGCATCAGCATATAATTAAACTCTATGAACGACAAGCCTTTTTCCAGCCGGGTTTTAAAGCATTCTGCCGTCAGCATGCGGTTGACCGAAAAATGCACGCCAATCTCCCGCAAAAATTCGATATAGTTCAGATTCATCAGCCAATCTGCATTATTGACCATCAGCGCCTTTCCATCCGAAAAATCCACCAGCCTGGAGAGCTGAGATTTGAAACAATCCGCATTGTGCTGAATGGTTTCCGGTGTCATCATCTGCCGCATGTCGGTTCTTCCGGACGGATCCCCGACCATGGCTGTTCCGCCTCCGATAATTGCAATCGGACGGTGACCGGCTCTCTGCATATGTGCCATAACAACCATCTGTAAAAAATGTCCTATATGAAGGCTGTCCGCCGTCGGATCAAAGCCTATATAAAACGTTACCTTTTCCTTCTCCAAAAGCTCTCTGATTTCGTCCTCATGGGTCATTTGGGCGATCAACCCTCTCGCCTTCAGTTCATCAAAAACATGCATCGTTTTTCCTCCTTGAATAGATTCACTTTCACTATTCTAACATCTTCAGCCAATCTTTTCAAGTATTTTACACGATTCCCATGAAAACGATTCAGCAACCGCTTGCAAACCCGCGCAGGAAAATGTTGAAAGCAGAAATTTTTCTGTGAAAACCATATGGTGCGCCATTTTCAAATGCTTATCGGATCCCGCGGAGCACTTTACTGATGGCTTCCGCTGTATATGCGCCCGATTTCACCGCTTCCTCCAGCGTGTTTCCGTGCGTACCGACCTCAATAATCAGAGAACCCAAAGTCGCATGCATGTTAAACCGTTCCTTTCGCAAATCAATCGGTCTGGTGAGTCCCGGGTAAGATTGATTGATGGCTTCCTGACACTTCATTGCAAATTTTAAATTTTCTTGCCAATGATCGTTTGGCAGTCCCATCTGATTGGTTCCCACAACCAACATGACCTGAGCCACTCTTTCCCCATTGATATCCGTCACAACCTTTATCTTTTCGTCGTTTTTGTTTGTCATGGCATCCCGATGAATGTCCAGAACCACCTGAATGGAGGGATGCTCTTTCAAGGTTGCCTCAATGGTATTCAGCGCCTTGCGATAGGAATTGTTGTATTGGGGCACATCGTGCATGATCTGAGAATGGATCACACCGATGCCATGTTCCCGAAAGACCTTCTCTATCTCATTGCCAACCCGTATCATATTGTTGGAAACGTCTTCGCTTCTGGTATCCGGATTATAACTCTCCGATCCATGCGTATGTACAATCAGAACCTGCGGTTCTCCGTCTTTCATTTTTTGGAACTTCAGCGGTAGTGTTGTTTTTGACGGTAATCCCCTTCCGGGAAAGCTCATCCGTATTTTTGATGGAAGCAATGGTCGTTTCCACGGCCGGACCGGGTTCTTTTGGATTGGAAATAGCAACCGTCCTCTTTTCACTTTTTTTCGGCGGTTCAAAATAAAAATTTCCTTCATTGACATATTGATGTGCCGCGGCAAGGGCAGGTCTGACTCCGCTCACCGCGAGGATCTCGCTTGCCAGCAAGCTTGCAGGCTTTTCCACTCTTTTATTGATCAGCATATTCAGCAAGCGAAAGGGGGCTTTTTCTGCAGCTTCTCCGTTCCCGGAAGTTTTCACCGCAAACAGCGGCGAGATTTCCTCATATTTTTCTGTCTCCATTGTCCGTTTTTTTGCGGATGACCAAGTAAAATCCAGAAACGGTTTTGACATCATCATCCAAAGTATACTGATCACGGAAAGAACGATTAAAGTTCCTTTGACCGTTTTTCTGGCATTGATGACAACATAAGCTTTCGTTCTTCTCAACTGAATCCCCTTCTCTTCCTAAGTCAGATCACATCCGCGACAAAAATTCGCAGTTTATAAATTTTTCTGCAACACAAAGTGATAGCTTAATCCATTCTATGAACAGAGCAATGGCTTTATGCCTATTTTGTCCGGTTCCTGTTTTTTTATTCCCGTGCAGGAACCGACTGCTCTCTTTTTCATAAAATAAAACAGAAGAATGAACCACTTGTAACAGGATACGAACCCGCGCAAAGCATTGAAAAATCAGTCTTTTCCGTGCGTAAGTGTACCGCAAGGCTGATGCCTTGCAAGACCGGCAATCCCAAAAGGCGGAATTTTGGCAAATGCAGGGCTCTCTTACACTGAAACAAACAAGGAGTGAAATGATGCCAAGAATATACTTAAGTCCATCCACACAAGAGAACAATTTGTATGTGAACGGAGGAACAGAAGAATACTATATGAATCTTTTGGCAGACGCATTGGTTCCCTATCTGCAGTCCAGCGGGATTCAATACACCCGCAACACGCCGGAAATGACGGCAGCCTCCTCCATTCGCCAAGCGAATCAAGGAAACTATGACTTTTATCTTGCACTGCATTCCAATGCGGCACCGGAAGGAAG
>CAKRUL010000256.1 GCA_934403665.1 uncultured Clostridia bacterium
GACAGGAAGCATGAAAGAACAGGAGGAAATACATGAAACCGATTACCAATCAGGATTACAATCAATATGTCACAAAAAACATGCCGAAATCGCCGTTGCTGAAAAATTGCCTGATGGCATTTTTAATCGGCGGCTTCATTTGCGTTATCGGTCAGCTGATCTTAAATTTTTTTAAGGGAATGGGGATGAATCCGGAGCATGCTGCCAGCTTCACCTCAATTGCTATGATCTTTCTCGGCGCTTTGCTGACCGGCTTGAATCTCTATGATAAGATTGCGAAATATGCAGGCGCGGGCACCATTGTTCCGATTACCGGATTTGCAAACTCGATCGTCTCTCCTGCTATGGAGTTTAAAAGCGAAGGATATGTCCTTGGTTTGGGAGCAAAAATGTTTGTGATTGCCGGGCCGGTGTTGGTCTATGGAATTACGGCGTCTATTGTCTGCGGTTTGATTATGGCTTTGGTGAAAGGGGTGGCATTATGGTGAAAAAATTGGGGAGACAAACAGTTCGGATGAATCAACCTCCAAGCATCAACTCCTTTTTCTCCATTGTCAGTTCCAAAGAGGGGGAAGGACCCTTAAAAAATTATTTTGACATCATTATCGATGATGCAAAATACGGGGAACAAACCTGGGAGAAAGCGGAAAGCAAGCTGATGAAGGAGAGTGTCACAAATGCCATTGCGAAATCCAAGATTTCGGCGAGCGATGTGGATTATATCTTTGCAGGGGATCTTTTAAACCAGTGTATCTCGACAAACTATGCGATTCGTGAACTGGACATTCCCTTCTTCGGGTTATACGGAGCATGTTCCACCATGGCGGAGAGTCTGTCCCTTGCCGCAATGCTTGTGGACGGAGAATATGCGAAAAATGCTGTGGCGGTCACCTCCAGCCATTTTTGCTCTGCCGAACGGCAATTCCGCTTTCCGTTGGAATACGGTGGCCAGAGAACGCCGACTGCTCAGTGGACTGTGACCGGGTCGGGCGCTGTTTTGCTCTCCAAAGAGGGCTTGGGACCCTATGTGCGCTATGTAACCACCGGAAAGGTCATTGACCTGGGAATCAACGATTTGAATAATATGGGAGCCGCGATGGCTCCGGCAGCTCTTGATACGTTGCTCACGCATTTTCATGAAACCGGAAAAAGCTTTGAGGACTATGACCTTGTGGTGACCGGGGATCTCGGCGTCATGGGAAAGGACATTTTAAGAGATCTGCTTCATGACAACGGCTTTGACAGCAAGGGTAAGCTGGACGACTGCGGCTGTATGATTTACGATATCGACAAACAGGATGTTCACTGCGGAGGAAGCGGCTGTGGATGTTCAGCGTCTGTGCTCTGCAGTTATCTTTTAAAAGAAATGAAAAAGGGCACCTGGCAAAACATTGCCTTTATAGCAACCGGCGCTTTGATGAGCCCCACCAGCTCTCAGCAGGGGGAAACCATTCCGGGCATTGCACACCTGGTGTCCATCAGTACCAATCGGGAGGAATAGGCATGGAATATTTATATGCGTTTCTTGTAGGAGGTATTTTGTGTGCCATCGGACAGATTCTGATTGATAAAACAAAGCTGACGCCTGCCAGAATTCTTGTCATTTATGTGGTGGCAGGAACTGTGCTGACCTGTCTGGGACTTTATGAGCCAATCGTGCAGTTCGGCGGCGCAGGAGCCACCATTCCTCTGACGGGATTTGGATATACCTTGGGCAAAGGCGCCATGAAGGGAATTGCAGAGCAAGGGCTGCTGGGAGCCTTCACAGGCGGTGTGACTTCAGCGGCGGCCGGAATTGCGGCGGCGATTTTTTTCGGTTTCCTGATTGCGCTGATTTTCAGTCCAAAGGAAAAGAAGTGAATCACATTCCGGAGCTCCGGCAAAAAGAAAGAGCTGCAGCAAAATGCTTCTATTTTGCTGCAGCTCTTTCGAGAAATAAATATGTAAAAAAGGGGAATGAAAAAATGTTTCGCGAATCGAAAGGAAATCCAGAAGAAGGTGGGATTTTTCTTCTTACAAAAAAAGTATAACAGAGGAATGTGGAAAGGATATGAACGATAAGTGAATAATTTGTGAATCATTCGGAGGCGGAACGAAAAATGTAAACAGCCGGATTGATTCCGGTATGATACGGAGCGTTATGCCAGCGGTGCAAACAGCCGAAAAAGACTTTCCTCCGCTTTCCGGAGTCCATTCCGTTTCCGAAAGCTTTCATAGGTCAGCTCTTTGCATTCACCGGCATCGGTCATAAAAACCTCAATGTTTTTCAGAGCAAATTCCCGGTCATAGACAAAGGCGTTGACCTCAAAATTCAGGTCAAAACTGCGAACATCGAAGTTGGCTGTTCCGACGGAGGCGGCGCAGGAGTCAATGACAATGGTTTTGGAATGGATGAATCCGGGGTGAAGATAAACCCTTGCACCGCATTTTAAAAGATCTTCCATATAGGAAAGGGTGATGGCATATACATATTTTTTATCCGGAACCCCGGGGATCATAATCCGCACATCAATCCCGGACCGTGCCGCAAGCATCAGGCATTGCAGCATGGCGTCATCCGGCACAAAATAGGGCGTTTGAATATAAATTCGCTTGTGGGCGCTGTTGATCATTTTCAAATATCCGAATTTGATGTTCTCCGCATTGGTATCCGGTCCGCAGGATACAATCTGAACGCCCATGTTTCCTTGCACGGACGGGGAAGGAAAACATTTCCGGACAGAACTTTCCGGAAGGTGCATTTCTCCGGAGGAGAACAGCCAGTCCAGCAGAAAACGGATTTGAAGCAAGCCGACGCAGGAGCCGGTCAGTTTTAAATGTGTATCGCGCCAGGGCGTGATCTTTTTTCTTCCCAGATATTCCAACCCGAGATTCATGCCGCCGGTATAGGCGATCTTGCCGTCAATGACAACGATTTTACGATGGTTTCTGTGATTGACCCGAAGAAGGTTGGAAAGTCGGGTGCCGAAATAGCGTGACACCTTTCCGCCGGCAGCAACAATCGGCTGAAAGAAGCGCATGGT
>CAKRUL010000257.1 GCA_934403665.1 uncultured Clostridia bacterium
GAGTAAATCCCCGCCGCACCGGCATTTTCTTTTTCTCCGGACTTTCCGAAAGATTTTGATCTTGTATTCTCTGCTTTGACGCTGTTTTTCAAAGAACATCTTCCGCGTTATATTCGCAGAGCAAGGGGTAACGGGTTTCAATGCATGTAGAATCCGGTTTTTCCCGTATTTTCGGCTTTTCCGTAGCGTCGAAGGAATATATTTGTGCATCGTCTGACAGCGCGGCGAAATCCTTTCCCTTCCATTCGTGCAGCATATACGAGGGATGGAATTGCTTTTTACTTTGTTTCGCGTTGCCGTTGCTGCGTCGAAGCTCGCAGCCGCCGAGAGAATAAAAGGTGGATCGCTGTATCCAATAGCCCTCCGGCAATAATCGGTGTACTTTTCTATAAGTATCCCCGCTTCTTTCTCCCCGCTTTCCGTACAGAGATACATGTCGAACAAAGGCAGCAAAATTGTTTGTAAAGTGGCTTTTTTGACTGTATGTAAAAGACTGCGGCATAGAGAAAATTTTTTTGCAAGCCGGATTCATACACCGATAAAGCGGATGCTGATACCATACTTTTATAATAAACGGTGCGTGAAAAACAAAATCTTCATCCTCGTCGGGAGTAATTCTCGGATCTTCCAACTGATAAACATCGTATGCAAGGCGTCTGCTCTTATTACGAAAAATTGTCGTTTTCCGACTGCCGCAACAAGGGCATGCGGCAGCGTCGCGATCTTCATCCAGCACGAGAGCCATAGTTGCGTAGTTGCTTGCGATGCGAATTGTATGGATCGAAAACTGTTCTCCGTAAAGATCTTTTAGCAGGACGCGATAGCTTTTTTCGGTGAGACGATCCGTCAGCCAAAAAGCTTTTTTGTCTCGTTGTATTCGAATCGCGATATCATTCAGCTTCATCATTGTATCTCCCGTGTTCTGTGAAAAACGAATGTCATTTTTATTATATCATAGATTTGGTATTTGTCAATTGACATGCACATAGTTGATTTTGTCCAAAAATGGTTTTGTGCTATAATATAAAAACACATCCAAAAGGAGCAATAGTTGACCATACAAAAAGAGAAAGGTGTGATATCATTATTATAACAAAGACAGAGAGGAGGGGAGAGGATGGAAAGTCAAAAGGAAAAGGTGGAAGTTTCGCTACCGATTCGTTCGAGCGTGATGTTTCCGACCTGTGCGCGCGCGGATTATTTACGGCTGAAAACATTTGACCGCGATATGGTGATTATAAACAACGCTTCGCTTTGCAGCGAAACGCAGCGAATGATTCACGGAATGGAAGTGTTTATGTCAGAGGGGAAAGAACAGTATCTTTGGCAAATGGCGATGCGGTTTTCGCTATATTCCGGATGGAAGTATTTTTTATACAATGACCCGTACGGAAAAACCTATTTTGTAGACCCGAGCAGCGGAGAGAAACAGATGCTCGGCGATACATTGCGCGGGGGAGATTTTCGGGGAGCGACCGGGAAAGCATCTGTTCTTTATGATGAAGATACGAGAGAGATCGGTCATCTTCCGCGAATGTTGCTCGGTTACACTTTGGCGTACACGCCCGGCTTGCGGGAATGTTGGAAATTTGATATTCCCATTGAAGCGGTAATCACCGCACGAAATTCCGAAAAGAAATTATAAATTTAGGGAGGAAAATTACATGAAGCATTGTTGGACAGAGGAAGAAATCAAAATTGCCACGAACTATTTTATCCAAACTTTTATTATTAACAGGAGAAAATTATCCCTTTCGGCCGCAGCGAAAGAACTAGAAAAACAGCTGCCGGGAATCGAAACGGGCAGCTTGAAAATGCATTTAAGCAACAGCAAGGCGTTGGCAATCAAATTCGGGCAGAATGACAGTGCCGGATTTTCAAAACTCGATAACGCATCCAAGACGCACCGGCGAATTTTTTCCGAAGCTGTGCGGAAAAGCCAAGCGAAATTGAAGGGAGACAAAGAAGGTGTTTGAAGAGATCATCGGGTATGAGGATATCAAAAACGAATTGAATACCGTTATCGGGTGGTATGCTGCAAACGAAATGAGCACTTCGCTCCGACTTCCTCGAGGAATTTTGCTTTTCGGCACGCCCGGTGTGGGAAAGACGATGTTTTTGAGAGCGGTGAAAGAGGCGGCACCGCTTCCGGTATATCCTCTCGTTGTCGAAGATGAGGAGAACATTGTTCCGAGGATGAATGACTTGTTTGAAGAGGCAAGTCGTGAGCCACACGGTGCTATTTTGTTGATTGACGAACTGGATTCTTTGATGGATCGAAATCGAAAGGTTGAGGATTGTTTGAAAAAGCAAATGGACGGGTTGGAACCGCAAAATCGAATCCTTTTCCTTGCGACTGCAAACGGCAACTTTTTCTACAACGAACCGTTGTCTCGCCCCGGACGATTTGACCGACAGATTCGCGTTTCGCGCCCCGAAAAAGATGATCGCCAAAGAATGCTTGCACATTATTTTGCAAAGCAGGGACGGACGATATCTGAGGACGAATTATCCTATTGTGCAGAGTTGACCAGAGGGTGCAACGGCGCAGCGCTTGCCGCCATTGCATCGGATATTTTCTTGAGGAATCCGGAAAAAAGCGTCACGGCGGAGGCGTTTGAACGCTCTTATGCCTTGATTTGCTGCCACGAACTGCCGCCGGCGCATCCGGAGGATAAGCATTGTTCCCTGATAGCATGCGTCCATGAGGCAGGGCATGCATTTATGGTGGAATATTACGGAGCATACTACGACCTTCATCGTGTCTCCATGAGAAAAAAAGAAGAGTGTTGCGGTGCATGCTATTACAGTGCCATACCGCTGAGGGAAGGATCACAGGCCGCATTACTTGCGAAAATTGAAATCGAACTTGCCGGATTTCTTGCAACAAAAGAGCTTTTGCATTTGACGGATTCCGGTTCTGCAAGCGATTTGCTGACCGCTCGTTTGGAGGCGCGAAAGTTAGTGAATACATTTGGGTATAGCGGTGCAGACAAGGTTCTCCGGGAATACGA
>CAKRUL010000258.1 GCA_934403665.1 uncultured Clostridia bacterium
GTGATGGCATCCTGGGCAACCAGACTGACTTTCTTTCCGTCCTTTTCGCTGGTTAATTTCATGATTTCCTCAAAGGCATCTCTGGTGCCGGAGCCGGCTTCCCGGATGACGACAACAATCGGCTTGTCAGCGCCGCCGACTTCTTTCCAGTTTTTGATTTCTCCTTTAAAAATACCAACGATTTGTTCTTTCGTCAGGTTCTCGACGTTGTTGGAAGGATTTGCGACCACTGCAATCGGATCGATTGCAATTTTTGTTTCGGTCAGTTCTGCTTTTTCACTGTCCTTCAGCTCTCTGGAAGACATTCCGATCTGAGCTGTGCCGTCCTGCGCCGCTTTGATTCCGGCGGAGGAGCCGACTGCCTGAATGTTGATTTTTGTGTTGGCATCGGTTTTGTTATACTCTGCCGCCATCTTTTCCATCAGCGGTGATACGGATGTGGAGCCTACCACTTCAATTTTTGAAACTGCGCCGGAAGCCGACCCCGTATTTTGCGGCGTGCTTTCGTTTCCTCCGCAGCTTGTCAGCAGCACAGCTGCTCCCAATAATGAAATCCCGATTAATTTTTTTAACATGTAAAATTCCTCCTTTGTTTTTTTCCTTTTCTTTGTTCGTCTTTAGAATAACGGCTTTATGTTAGAAAAACATTATTCCTGTGTAAAATCTATGTTAAATCTCCTGCCGGTTTTCTTTTCTTGACAAGCACGCTGCAATTGGGTATAATAAACATCGCGGCAAGAAGCCGCCTGTTCATGTGCTCAAAATATTATTTTTTGATGGAGTTAAGAAGGCTCACATTTTTTGTGATACCTTCTTTTTTTATGGAAGGAAAGGAAAAAGAGAATGAATCAAACGTTTTGGAATATTGCGAAAAATTTTCACGGACATGCATGCCCCGGTCTGGCAATCGGGGTAAAAGCCTGTGAAGCGGCCGTGGAAAAAATGGGTATCATGCATTCGGAAGATGAGGAGCTGGTTTGTGTGACGGAGAATGACGCCTGCGGAGTCGATGCCGTTCAGGCTATTTTGGGCTGTTCTGTCGGAAAAGGAAATTTGCTGTATCACGATACCGGGAAAATGGTGTTCCATTTTTTTGACCGCCGCAGCGGAAAAAATCTGCGTGTTTGTCTGACGGCGCATCGCGGCGACAGAACGCGTGAGGAGTATATGCAGGATCTGTTGGAAGCTCCGGTCGATGAGATTTTTTCTTTCCGCGAATCAAACATTGCACTTCCGCCGAAGGCCTCCCGGTTTTCCTCCGTTTGCTGTGAAGTCTGCGGCGAAGCGGCAGCCGAGCCTAAGATACGGATTCAAAACGGAAAAAAAGTTTGTTTGGACTGCTTTCACGACGGCAACAGCAACCGGGATACGGTCAAGACTATGAAAAGGATATAATGAAAAATGAAAAAAATGAAAAAAGCGGTTTATGGAATTCTTCTTTTCGCTCTTCTGCTCTGCCCTTCGCTGAGCGGTTGCCGTTCTGTTTCGGACACGGATGTCTCACAGACATCCGGGCGGCTGGTAACGGATATGTTGGGACGGCAGGTGACTCTGCCTGCAGAAATCCGCACCATTGCCTCGACCGGGAGCGCTGCCCGTCTGCTGACATATGCCGGGTGTGCTGACAAGCTTTCCGGTGTCACCGACATGGACAAAAAGAACGAGGCCGGCATGCCCTATACGGTCATCAATGCTGAACACTTTGCCCAGCTTCCATCGGTCGGAGCCGGCGGAAGCAAGGATATTTGTTATGAGGAGGAGCTGATGAAGCTGTCTCCGGATGTCATCTTCAGCAACCTGCCTTCGGACAGAATTCATTCCCTGCAGGAAAAGACGGGGATTCCTGTCATCGGGTTATCCTATCAGGGGATTTTTGACGAGAGTGTCTATCAGGCGCTGGAACTGGTCGGCTCTGTGATGGGAACCCGGGAAAAATGTGCCGATGTCATCCGCTCAATGCGGCAGTGGCAAGCGGATTTGGATCAAAGAACAAGGGATATTCCGGAGGAGCAAAAACCGACTGTATATACCGGGGCGGTAAGCTTTAAAGGGCCTCACGGATTCGAGGGAACCTATGCGGGGTATCCTCCGTTCACAGCCATCCACGCCAAAAATGTAGCGGACGAAACCGGCAGAACCGGCGCATTTAACGTTGATTTAGAACAGGTGCTGCTGTGGGATCCGGAGCTGATTTTCTTAAACCCTTCCAATCTGTCTTTGGTGAACGAGGATTATTCCAAAAATAAGGCTTTCTATCAGAACCTTCAAGCGGTCAAAAACGGCAAGGTATATGCGCAAATTTCTTACAATTATAATTCCACCAATATCGAGCTTGCCATTGCCGATGCTTATGATGCTGGAAAGGTGATGTTTCCGGAGCAGTTCACCGACATCGATCCCGTCCAAAAAGCGGATGAGATTTTTGAAACGATGCTGGGACAGCCTTTTTATAAGCAATTGGAGCATGCCGGCATCGGTTTCGGCATTCTTCGGATCGGAGAATAACATGAGGACACAAAGCTACCGCAGTTATATTCACAGAAAGATTTGGTTTATCGCCGCACTGGCTGTGCTTTCGGTTCTGACGGCTCTGTTTTCCCTGCAAGCAGGATCGGCGGATCTGTCCTTTCGGGATATTTTTTCCGCTCTGATGGGAAACGGAACCGAAAAGACCGCCGCCGTGATTTGGAATATCCGCATGCCTCGGATTGCTGCTGCCGCAGTGGGAGGCTTCGGACTTGCCATTGCCGGGTGTGTGATGCAGTGTATTCTGAAAAATCCTTTGGCATCCTCCTCTACGCTGGGCGTTTCTCAGGGAGCGGCTTTCGGGGCGTCCTTTGCAATCATTTGTCTCGGCGCAGGAACGCAGGGAGGCACCATGGAATCTCTCATCATTCAAAATCCCTATTTGGTTTCCATCTGTGCATTTGTCAGTTCTATGCTTTCCACGCTGATGATTCTGTCTCTTTCCCGTTTGAGGAAAGTCTCTGCAGAATCTTTGGTGC
>CAKRUL010000259.1 GCA_934403665.1 uncultured Clostridia bacterium
GGATTTGGCGACAGAGGAGATCGGAAAATATGCAGAGGTCGGTTCAGTGAAAATTTTGGATCATGCAAATCTTCCTGTTTCCCCCAGCTCCCCTAACATTCCGTTAAATACGCTGATCGGAATTCTGCTGGGGGCAGTCTTATCCGTGCTTATGATATTTATCACAGAAATGATGGATACCCGAATCAAGGGTGCAGATGATTTGAGCGACCGTTATAATTTACCCGTTTTAGGTATCATTCCGAGTGCGGAACATAAGGAGGAGAGCAAGAATGAAAAATCCGTTTCGTAAGAAATATATTCCAAGACAGACGCAGGTTTACGGCGATGAACATTTTGCAATTGCAGAGGCATATAAAACGGTGCGTACTAATCTGATGTTCTCCCTCTCAGACATTGAAGGCGGGAAAATCATTGTCATGACAAGCCCCGGTCCGTGCGAGGGCAAATCCACCAGTGGTCTGAATGTGGCAGTGAATTTTGCAAAGATGGGCAAAAAGACCTTGTTGGTGGATGCGGATCTTCGGAAACCGCGGATTCACAAAGCGGTGGGAGTGGAACATGAAGGTCTTGCAAACTATTTGGGTGGATTTTCGGAACTGGATCAGGTGATTGCATACAGTGAGGAATACGGCTTGGATTTGATGTTATGCGGTGCTATCCCTCCCAACCCTTCCGAGTTGCTTGCAAGCAATAAAATGACAAAACTCGCAGAACAATTGAAACAGCAGTATGATTACATTATCATTGATACCCCTCCGGTTAATGTGGTGACAGATGCCGTAATTCTCTCCAAGCTTGCCAGCGGTGTTGTCGTTGTCGTGCGTGAGGGAAGCACCACGTATACCGAATTGTCCAAGGCTATTGAAACGCTGGAATTTGCAGAATCGAGAATAATCGGGATTGTTCTGAACGACTCTGCAGAACTTTCTAAAGGACATCAGTACAAAGGAAAATATTCCAGATACTATTACGGATACGGCGACGATTCTTACGCATACAGAGAAAAAGAATAGCGGTGATGGCATGATAGACTGGCATACACATGTTTTGCCCGAAATGGATGACGGATCGAAAACACAGGAGATGTCCTGTCAGATGATACAAGAGCTCCGTGCGCAAGGCGTGGACGAAATTTTTGCAACGCCTCACTTTTATCCGGAAAACGGAGAAGCACCGGCAGACTTTGTGAAGCGCCGGCAAAACCGTTATGAAAAACTGGTAGCTGATCCGTTTTATTCACATATTCATTTGGGAGCGGAGGTCAGCGTTTCCGCAGAAATTGCGGAAATGAAAGATCTCGCCCTACTGGCGCTGGGCAAAACCCGGTGCATTTTGCTGGAGCCGCCTTACGAGGACTGGCAGGAGTGGTTTTATCAAACCGTTTTTGCAGTGGAGGCACGTCACAAGCTACGGCCGGTGATTGCGCATGTGGATCGCTATTTTGATATTGTCAGAGACAAGAAAAAAATATGGCGGCTGGCAGAGCTGGGGTATTCGTTGCAGATAAACGTCTCTGTCTCCCGAAAAAGCAGGTTTCATCCGGTTTACAAACTGATGAAAGGATATGAACGGATTGTTTTCGGAACAGATACGCACAACATGACCTCCAGACCGCCCCGGATAGAGGAGAAAATTCTCAGAAAGAAAATAGGGAATTCCAGATGGGATGAAATCGATTCCTATAGCAAAGATTTATTTGGTGGGGTGAACGGATGAAACGTTTTTTGGAGAAAAATAAAAAATATATATTAGTCATCATAGATATAGGCTTTGTCCTGATTTCTTATTTGGCGGCCATTCTTTTGATTCAAACCGGTCAGATGCCGGATTCTATGTATCGTTCGTTTGAACTGACGGTTTTATTGTCGGCACTTTTGTGTGTGCTGTTTTTCTTTCTTTGCAGCATATACCGAAACATTTTATTGTATTCCAGTGCCAGAGAATATGTAACGATTTGCTTTGCGGTGCTTCTGAAAATGGCAGTCATGATCAATCTGAAGTTATATACACCGCTGCCCTTACTGCCGGTTTCCTATATTATATTGAGCAGCTTGATTTTAATGTTTCTGACCGTTGGATTCCGGGTGTTTATTCGCCTTTCCAAATCTTATTTGAATGAAATTTCCAACAATAAACAGGAGGAAACCCAGAAGACGCCCAGACAGAAGAAAATTTTGATTATCGGTGCAGGCTGTGCGGCAAACATCATAACAAAGGAACTGCAGATGAAAAACCGATATCATTATGACATTGTCGGTTTGATTGACGATGACATCGGTAAGCATAACGGGCTGTTGAACCATATCAAAATTCTCGGTGGAAGGGAATGTATCAAAGATGTCTGCAAAGAACAGCATGTGGAAGAAATATTAATTGCCATTCCGTCCATTTCGGCAGAAGACAAAAAGAAACTGGTGAATATATGCCATGAGACGGGCTGTTCGGTGAAAATTCTTCCGCCGATCGGTGCACTGGGAGCTTACCGCTCTTTGAGCGCCACCTTCCGTTCGCTGAACATTGAGGATTTGCTGGAGCGTGACAGCATCAAGCTGGATAACAGTCAAATTTCTGCCTATATCAAGGGCAAGATCATCTTAGTGACCGGAGGCGGCGGATCCATCGGATCGGAGCTGTGCCGGCAGATTGCGAAATTTAAGCCTTCTCAGCTGATTATTTTGGATATGTATGAAAACAATGCTTATGACATACAGATGGAACTGAAGCAGAACTATCCAAAAATGAACATAAAAGCCCTGATTGCGAATATTAAAGACCGGGGCAGATTGGAGGAGATTTTCGCGAAGTATCAGCCGGAGGTCTTGTTTCACGCGGCGGCATACAAGCATGTTCCTCTGATGGAGGCAGCGCCTCGCGAAGCTGTGAAAAACAATGTTTTTGGTACTTTGAATCTGATGCTTTGCGCAGATAAATATAAGGTTAAAAAAGTGATTCAGATTTCCACCGACAAAGCGGTCAATCCGACCAATGTGATGG
>CAKRUL010000260.1 GCA_934403665.1 uncultured Clostridia bacterium
CGATGACTTTTCTGCTTTGTTTATCCAAACTTCTATATTTTTTAATATGCTGTTGTTCTTTCAGCGTCAAGTAAAAATTATATTCGTTCTGATCATTATAGGCGGCATCTAAAAAATAATCCGCGGACACGTCATATATTTGACAAAGCTTAGATAGCTTATCAATATCAGGCTTACTTGCACCGTTTTCGTAATTATTGATTGTTTTATAACCAATGCCGGTTAAGGTTGCCACCTGATGTTGTGTCAAATTCCGAAGAATACGAATTTCCCTCAGCTTTTTGGCAATATCCACATTCAGCCCTCCTAATTCCTTTCGCAGTTCCCACTCCCATGCGGAAATAAGCGTTCCCCTAGTGTTTATTATTATAAACATTCCACACGCGAAATGCAATATAAAATAAGGAAAATATAACATATTTTCTATTTTTATCCTATCTCCTTGGATTGTCACTTTTATTGTTCCAAAAATGTTGGATTATATTCCTAATTTATTGCTTCCCTTCTACTTTTTCGATTTTCTCTGTTTGAAAAGGAAATTTTTCTACAAGCTGGAAGTTAGAAGCAAAAAAAGAGATGTGAAAATTATTTTTTACATCCCTTTTCTCTCACTGTACTTCCTATTTCAGACAAAAGAAAGAATTTCTATCCTTTTGACACGAGGCGGCACAAAACCGTATCATCGCTGAAATAGAGATTGCCGTCGCCGCCCTTTGCCATCATGAATGCGTTCTGATCATAAACGCGGTACTCCTTTGTTTTCAAATGAATTGCTGTCAGCCTCTCGTTGAGATTGCAGTATAGAATATCCCCGTCGAAAACCAGGCTTACCGGCTTCCAAACCGTATTGGAAATATCCCAGTTGCTTTTTGAGACATGGATCCATTCCTCCGGTTGCATGGTATCCCGATTCAGCCGAAAGATCATTCCGCCGCTTACCCCCCACAGATTTCCACGCGCATCAAATCCCATACCGCCGATATGCAGCAGGCCTTCGGATCTAACCCCAAATTGCAGTGTTTTTTCCAAAATCAGCCGATCGCTTTTTAAATCATAGGAAAACACTTTTGCCTCGGTTTCTGTCGGGGTGCTTCCAAGTCCGCCCCATATAGCGGTGGATCCGTAAACAATTCCATCCCGATAACAAAGGCCGGTGATGCTCTGATTCTTGATGAGATTGCGCCGCACCTTTTTTTCGCCCGTCAAGGGATTGTAAATGGTGAGTGCACCGCCGAGTGCACCGTAATCCGGAATGGTTCCCACAAGCAAAAGCCCATCCGCACCGCACAGTGCAAAGGGTCTGTCCTGCGCTTCGCCGACCCGGAAAATCGGTTTTGGGTTTTCATACTCTGCAAAAGGCTTTTTTAAATCCATCTCCCAGATGACAGCCCGTGTATAGATCCCCAGATACACCTTTCTGTCAAAGGAAGTGATTCCTTCGGTCTGACGGCAGCGAAACGTTTCAAAAGCATTGCTTTCACAGTGGTAAATTCCGCCTTTCGTTCCCATATAACCGCCGAATACAATATCCCCCTCACAAGTGGTCGCCAGCGCTTTGATCTGGATCGCATCGCAAAATTCTTCTCCCGGATGAACAAATTCGACTGTTTTTTGGGCAAGGTTGATATAACTCAGGGCATTATGATCATAGTTGCTTGTGATATAGGTATATCCCGGATAGGTTTCCTGATCCTCCAGCCAGAAAAAGCCGCCGCCCATCAGACCGTTGGCATAATCCAACCCGTCGTCTTCCTCCGGGAGTTTATGATAAAGAATTCCGGTTGAAAACACCTCCATGGTATCCAGCGCAATCCCCTTCAATGTTCCGTCTGCCCCGACGAAGTAGACCTTTCCCTCGTGTTCCAGGCTGATATGCTGACCGCCAAGCCCATATTCATCTATTTTCGTCCAGCGCTCCTGCGCTAAATCATAACAGAGAATCCGGTAATCCTCGTTCTCTGTTTTCAGGACAGAAAACAGATACGTTCCGACTCGGGTCATATAATAAACCGCATTGAGCTTACAGGAAACAAAGGACGGAAAAGGAATCTCTTTGCGTGCACCGTCTGCAAGGTTCAGACAGACCAGCTTCGGATCCTCCGATCGGGTTCCGCCATAGATTTTTCCCTGATAATAAACGCAGGAAATGCAATACATATCCGGTTCGGACAGTCTGCCGTAATCCGTCACAGAACCGTCTTCTCCGTTATAGCAAAACACCTTTCCTCCGGGATAAGTCCCCCCGTATACCTTACCGTCCTCATCACAGCTCAAATGATACACTGCTATCTCATCCAGCACAGAGGTGACATTGACAAGCTGTTTTGTCTCACCGTTATATCGGAACAGCTGTGCCGGCGATCCGAAGGTCCCGAAATAAACATTCCCCTTCCGGTCAGCCGTCTGCGTCCAGCACGCCGACGTAGGAAACTTACTGTTGTGTTTGATGCTGCGAATCGCTTTTTCTGATTGACGTCATATACCACAAAGGTGCCCGGATTTCCGGTGACGGAAAAGCACAAAACATCTTTTCCGACCTCCTTGCTTTGGATGCAGTGCAGTATAAACGTATTTTGAAGCGGTTGTCCAAGCTTCTGAATTTCGCCGTTGAAAGTGTCCATATTATCATCCTCAAAATTTCTGTAATTGATTAAAGCATCGCGGGAACATCGGTCTCAATGAAATGCAGAAGTGTCTGTATCAGCGTTTCGTTTTCCGCAGTCACCGCGTTTTCCTTATCCGTGATGACGATCAAACCGCGGTCATCCCAGAACACAAATTTTCCCAATGCCTCACAAATCGCCCGCAAAGGCAGCAATGTTCTGTCATTCTCGGTGATGGCCGCAGTATCCAGAGCGATCTCTTTGCCGTTTCGTGTCAGCTTGCTCTCTCCAAGGGTAACCTTAATCCGATCTTTCCCCTTCACAATCGTTACGGTCTGTGCTTCCTCATCCCAGTCTACCTTTGCACCGATATTCTCAGCGATAAAG
>CAKRUL010000261.1 GCA_934403665.1 uncultured Clostridia bacterium
GATTTTGTATATCTGACTGAGACGACAACTGCAAAGGATCTGGCAGGGTATTCGCTTCTGTTTTACCCGCATATGATGTTTCTTTTTCATGCGTTTTTTAAGCTGATTTTCAGCATTCTTCTGGTTTTGGTGGCGTTCCGCTGGGAAAGTCCGAAAAGGCTTTTTAAGAATGTGCTTTATTTTTATATCATATCCTTTGCGTTTGCGGGAGCCGCCGGCTTTGCCGATCAATTTTTTACAGTGATCAAGGTAAAGAACGGGATTGTCTATTTTGAAAGCAGCATCTGGATTTTGATTCTGTCCTGTGCGGCAGCCTATTTTCTGATTACCTTTTTTTTGAAGCTGACAACGACCCGTTATCAAAAGGAAACCATTTTAAAAGAGGTGCAAATTTCTTTAAACGGCCGGCAGGTGACGATCAAGGGCATGGTGGACACCGGAAATTCTCTCTGTGATCCGATTACGAAAAAACCGGTCATCATTGCAGAGCTTTCTCAAGTATTCCCTTTGCTGAACGAAGCGGAAATTCTCTTTTTTGCCGCAGACGGTTTTGAAGAGACTGTGCATTTGAATCTTCCGATAAAGCTGATTCCATATCAGGCGCTCGGCGTGCAGTCCGTGTTGAAATGCTTTGTGCCGGACAGCGCGGTGATTCTCGGGGAGGAACAGAGAAAACTCGACTTGATCATTGCGGTGAAAAAGGAAAAACTATCGCAGAACGGAGAGTTTCATGCAATTTTAAATCCGTTGATGTTATCTTAAAAAGGAGAGGACGGTATGAGGTTACGAGATTTATTGGAACGAATTACACAGCGTTTGCGGGCGTTTTTCGATTTGGAGGATTCCCGAAACGTTTATTATATCGGGGGAGTGGATACACTCCCTGCTCCGTTGACGGCAGAGGAAGAGCAACAAATGCTGAGGCGCTTGATGGAGCACGATAACGAGGCAAAAAACATGCTGATTGAGCATAATCTTCGGCTTGTGGTTTATATTGCGAGAAAATTTGAGAATACCGGAATCAATGTGGAAGATTTGATTTCGATCGGAACCATTGGATTAATCAAAGCGGTGAACACCTATAAGCTGGACAAAAAAATTAAGCTGGCGACCTATGCTTCCAAGTGCATTGAAAATGAAATTTTGATGTATCTGCGTAAAAACGCCAACCAGAAAAGCGAAATCTCTATTGATGAACCGCTGAATGTGGATTGGGACGGAAACGAGCTTTTGCTGTCAGATATTTTGGGAACGGATCACGATATTATCTATCGCAGTGTTGAGGAAAAGGTGGATCGTGCGTTGCTCAAAGAGGCACTCAACAAGCTGACCAAACGGGAACAAAATATCATGAATCTTCGTTTCGGATTAACGACAGGCAATGAAAAAACGCAAAAAGAGGTTGCGGATATGCTGGGCATCTCGCAGTCTTATATCTCTCGTTTGGAAAAGAAAATCATAGGGCGGCTGAAAAAAGAAATCTCAAAAATGATGCAGTTTTAAATGTTCCGGCAGAGCATAAAAATCTTCTGATTGGCAATACTGTTCATAGAAACAGGGCTCAGGAGGTTTGCCTATGCTGAATAAAGTTGAAATATGCGGTGTGAACACCGCAAAGCTTCCGGTCTTGAAACGGGCAGAGAAAGCGGAACTGATGAATCGGATCAAGCAGGGTGATGCTGAAGCCAGAGAAGCATTTGTTCAGGGAAACTTAAGGCTGGTTTTGAGCGTGATTCAGCGTTTTTCTTCCCGCGGAGAATATATGGACGATCTGTTCCAGGTGGGCTGTATCGGGCTGATCAAAGCCATAGACAATTTCGATGTTTCGCAAAACGTGCAGTTTTCCACCTATGCCGTGCCGATGATTATCGGTGAGATCCGCCGGTATCTGCGGGACAACAATTCTGTCCGGGTCAGCCGTTCTCTCAGAGATACGGCTTACAAGGCGCTCACGGCGAAGGAAAGACTGACCAGCGAAAAAGGAAAAGAACCCTCCATTGAGGAGATTGCCAAGGAGCTTGGCATGAAAAAGGAGGATGTGGTTTATGCGTTGGACGCCATTCAAGAGCCGGTTTCCTTATTTGAACCGGTTTACAATGACGGGGAAGATGCGCTCTATGTGATGGATCAGCTGAAGGATGATAAAAATTCGGATGGATCATGGATTGAGGAAATTGCTTTAAAACAGGCCATGACCAAGCTGTCCGACCGGGAGAAACACATCTTAAACATGCGGTTCTTTGAGGGAAAAACCCAGATGGAGGTCGCCGATGAAATCGGCATTTCTCAGGCGCAGGTATCCCGGCTGGAAAAGGCCGCTTTGTCCAATATCAAGAAACATATTTAGTAAAATGCCGGACAGGTCGCTCCTGTTTGGCTACATAGAAAGGCACGGCTTTGGACAGCATCGGAAAAACAGAACAGGAAAATACGGGAGAATACGTTTGCAGAATCGATTTCTGAAAAAGGAAAGGTTGACATTCCGGAATATCAACGGTATAATAGAACCAAATAGTCGATGGTGTTGCGTTTTTTGGAAGGACACCACAGAAAGATTCAGATAGGTACGCCCCCGTAGTGAAATGAATATCACAAGCCCCTCCTAAGCGGCAGAGTGGTTCAATCCTGCGAAGGCTCAAAATTGAATATTTCCTGCATACGTTTCCGTAGCTCAGCTGGATAGAGCGATCGCCTCCTAAGTGGTAAATCGTTCGTTTCCACTTGGGAGGGAAATAAAACTAAATTAGCAATATGCCCCCGTAGTTAAATGGATATAACAAGCCCCTCCTAAGGGTTAATTATCAGTTCAATTCTGGTCGGGGGTGCCATAAACACCGCATAAATGCTGACATTTAGGCATTGGCGGTGTTTTTTCTTTATAGAAATGCATTCCTAACCTCTAAAAACAAATCACGATTTTTTGCTAATTAGAATCGAACTTATTTAGTGTCTCTTGCTAATAAATCAGCT
>CAKRUL010000262.1 GCA_934403665.1 uncultured Clostridia bacterium
GGAAAGGTCCGTCTGCCAGAAGCATTCGTTTGGATCTGCCGAAATTTACTTTGATCGGCGCAACGACCAAGGCTGGGAGCTTAACCTCTCCGCTGAGAGACCGTTTTGGCGTGATTCTTCGGCTGGAGCTGTATACCCATGAGGAGCTGAAAAGGATCGTGAAACGTTCTGCCGGAATTCTCAATGTGGAAATTGACGAGGGCGGTGCTTTGGAAATCGCCTCGCGTTCCCGCGGAACCCCCCGTATTGCCAACCGGTTGCTGAAACGGGTGAGAGACTATGCACAGGTGAGGGGAAACGGCGTGATCACACGGGAAATCGCCGATCAGTCTCTGAAAATGCTGGAGGTGGATAAAATCGGCTTGGACAAGGTGGATAAACGCATGATTCTCTCGATCATCAATGCCTTTAACGGGGGACCGGTCGGATTGGAAACCCTGGCTGCGACGATCGGAGAGGAAGCCGGAACCATTGAAGATGTCTATGAACCTTATCTGCTCCAGATTGGCTTTCTGAATCGAACGCCCAGAGGAAGAATGGCGACAAGGCTGGCTTACGAACATTTCGGAATGCCATTTTTAGAGGAAGAGCAACAGCAAAGCTTTTCGTAACGCGAAAACAAACGAGTTCCTGTACAATGCTTGCATTTGATTTGATTGGAGCATTTTTCTCAGGCATACATTTCAATCTATGGAGGTCGACGATGCTTGTAAGAGAATATCAAGAAAGTGATTTGAAGGCAATGCTTTCGATCTGGAACGAGGTGGTAGAGGAGGGGGTCGCCTTTCCTCAGGAGGAACCGCTGAATGAAGAAACCGGGAAAGCATTTTTTGCTTCGCAAAGCTATGTCGGTGTGGCGGTTGAAAACGGAACGGTCGCCGGATTATATATTCTGCATCCGAATAACGTCGGAAGATGCAGCCATATCTGCAATGCCAGCTATGCAGTGAAATCGGAATGCCGCGGCAAACATATCGGAGAACAGCTGGTGACAGACTGTCTTTCCGCGGCGAAGAGGTTGGGCTTCCGGGTTATGCAGTTTAACGCCGTTGTGGAGAGCAATCTGTCTGCACGGCATCTTTATGAGAGACTGGGATTCCGGCAATTGGGCACTATCCCGGGTGGCTTTCGGGGAAAAGACGGAACGTATCAGAATATTTGTCCCTATTATCGGGAAGTGTAATTTTCGATCTGCAGAACAGAGAATTAGTTGATAATTCTCTGTTCCTATGATATAATATTACAAACTATACAAAAGACAGGACGGAGGAACTTTTTATGTTATCGGAAGAACGAATTGTTGAGATACTGAAAGAGGCCGGAGTATTGCTGGAGGGTCATTTTCAGCTGACATCCGGAAAACACAGCAACAAATATCTGCAGTGCGCAAAAATTTTCAAGAATGCCAAATACAGCGAGGAGCTTTGCAGAGATTTGGCGGAAAAGTATGCGGATCAGAAGATTGACGTAGTCGTCGGACCGGCAATGGGGGCAGTGATTATGGCATATGAAGTTTCCCGTCATTTGCATGTTCCGAACCTGTTCACAGAGCGGGAAAACGGCGAGATGACCTTGCGAAGAGGCTTCCGGATCGAAAAGGGACAAAGAGTTCTGGTTGTGGAAGATGTGGTGACCACCGGCGGTTCGGTGCGGGAGGTCATTGACGTGGTGAGAAAAGCCGGCGGTGAAGTGGTCGGTGTCGGTTCGATTGTTGACAGAACCGGAGGAAAGATCCAATTCGGGGTTCCTTATACTGCTGTGATTTCCATGGAAGTGACGGCTTATGAGAAGGAAGAATGCCCCATGTGCAAAAACGGGGAACCGGTTGTGAAGCCGGGCAGCCGTGCTCTGAAGTCTTAATAGAAAGGAAGCTTTGGTTTGATGAATATACATAAATGGAAGGAACTTTCCGAGGAACAGAAAAGCTTTGTGATGAAGCGGGCGGAAATTGATATCACCGCATATATGAAAACAGCGACGGAGGTCGCATTTGATGTCAAGGAGAACGGCGATGATGCCGTTCTGAAATACACGGAGAAATTCGACCGGGTGAAGCTGTCCAAAGAGCATATGAAAGTATCTCAGGAGGAATTCGAGACCGCATACCGGCGCTTGCCAAAAGAAACTTTGGACGCAATCACCTATGCTTACGGAAATATCAAGAAATTCCACCAAGAGCAGATGCCGGAAAAGATGTGGTTCACCGATGTGGATGACGGCATTATGGCGGGCGAAAAGGTGACGCCGATTGTCGATGTGTGCCTTTATGTTCCGCGCGGAAAAGGCAGTTTCCCCTCCGTGCTTTTGATGCTTGGTGTGCCTGCGGCGGTAGCGGGCGTGAAAAAGATTGTTGTTGTGACCCCTCCCAATGAAAAAGGAGAGGTCGATGACGCTATTTTGGTTGCCGCCAAATTGATTGGCATCACCGAAATTTATAAAGTCGGCGGGATTCAGGCAGTGGCATCCGTTGCGTTCGGAACGGAGACCATTCCGAAATGCCATAAGATTATCGGACCGGGAAATGCTTATGCCACTGCGGCAAAACGAGTGCTTGCAAGCTATATTGATGCAGGGCTTCCTGCAGGACCCTCCGAGTCGATTATCCTGTGCGATGAACATGCTGATCCGCATAAGGCGGCTTTGGATTGGATGATTGAAGCGGAACACGGGCCGGACAGTGCGGCTTTGCTTGTGACCCATTCCGAAGAGTTGGCAGAGAAGGTTTTGCCCATTGTGGAAAAACAGCTTACCAAACTTTCGGACAAGAGAAGAGAATTTATCCAGACGAATTTTTCAACCTACGGAGGCATTATTTTAACAGATTCTTTAGAGGAATCCATTCATTTTGTGAATGAATATGCACCGGAGCATATGGAGATTCTGACCGAAAAACCCTTTGATGTTTTGCCGAAAATCGAAAATGCAGGAGAAATTTTGCTGGGAGAATGGACGCCGATTACAC
>CAKRUL010000263.1 GCA_934403665.1 uncultured Clostridia bacterium
CATATAATCCGCATCTTCCGAATAATACTTTTTGGGAAACATTTCACGCAGTTTATACGCTCCCATAAAATTCACGATATAATCCGATTGCTTGTAAGCATATTTTTTCAGTGCTTTGTCCAACTTCTGTAATTCTTTTTTGGAATCCAGTATTCTTTCAAGAGGCAAGAGCTGTCCCAACTTAATCAAGGCTCTTTCATGCCATGGCCTTTTTGTTGCCTGCAAATTGACCGATGTGGAAAACAAGGAATAGTTCACCATCATTCTCCGAAACAAAAGACGATAGGAATGGATTTTCCGAAACATCTTACAATTCGGCATTCCGTCAAGGGGAAAGAGATCAATCCATGCATACTGCTGTTGTGGAATTTGTGCAGAATAATCTATTACCTTTACCCTTTTATCAATCACTTTCGGTACATAATTATGATAGGAGGCATGTGTTTGATAGGATTGAAGCTCCAAATAAGCCGGCAACTCTTTTGAATATTGCTCCATAAATTGCTCATAATCTTCTCTTGGCATCCCAATATCAATATCATCATCCCAAGGGATAAAGCCCTTGTGCCTGACGGCCCCCAGCAATGTTCCTCCCAGCGCATAGTATTTCAGCCCATGCTTTCGGAAGATTTTCAAACACTCTTCGAGAATATTTTTTTCGATATCTTGCAGGTGTTTTAACCCATATGTATCTGCACTATCCATAGAACCCCTCCTGCGTTCAGAGAAAATCTAATTTTTCCGCGCAAATTTCCGGAAAAACCATCCGCGCATTTTATTCGGCATCAATATTTGTATCACAAATCGCACAGCGACATTATAAAAACATTTCGGCAGAGAAATCATGTGATGACGGTACATATATAACTGCAATTTTGCTTCACTGTTAAAATACTTTTTTCCGCCGCGCCGCTGATACATTTGTTATCCTACACGAACATGAACAAGAATTTTTGGAATATTGTAAAACTTGCATTTTGCCAGCATCATTCGAATCCACAAATAGTAATCCTCATTATAATGCCAGTCCAAATAGCCGCCCGCTTTCATCACAGCTGTCTTTTGAAACATGACAGTTATATGATTAAAGGGGCACCGTTTTTTCATATAATCTTTGATATCCTGATCCTGTTCCGGAACTGTTCGAAGCCCGACCGGCTTATCCGGAGATTCAATAAATTCTTCAATATTACCGCCAACCATGCTCAGGTGCGGATCTTTTTCAAACTGTTTCAGCTGATGCTCAAATCGATCCGGCACACAGATATCGTCACTGTCCATTCTTGCAATGAGCTCATTGGAACAATGCTTCATACCGGTTTGCAGTGCAATCCCCAGCCCTCTGTTTTCCGGCAACGGCACGATTTTCAGTTCCGGGATGTTTTTTTTGCAGGATTGAATACACACATTCAAATCCTCGGAAAGCGGACCGTCTTCCACCAAAACAATCTCATCCGGTTTTACTGTTTGATGAACTACGCTGTCAATCGCCTGTTTTAAATACTCTGCTTTATCGTTTTTATATACGGACATTAAAACCGAAAACTTCAAATAAAACCCCTCACCTTTGAATCAATTCGTTACACTTTTCGATTCGCTGAGCATACCACTGCTCATCAATCTTCTTCTCGCGCAGCAGATAATCTCCGAGATCCTCGGCGGTATCCATGCCATCGGTTGCGATGCCGTCCCGCCGAAAGGTTTTGAAAACCGTCTGAAAGATAATCTTCCAATCGCCCAAAAAGGTAATCTTCTCTATGTACTGCAAATCGTATTCCAACTTATCTTCCCACAGAATATTATTTCTCCCGTTGATCTGTGCAAGTCCGGAAAGTCCCGGCCGCACGGTCTGGCGCCGCATCTGATTTTCATCAAAAAACACCATATCCTTCACCAAAAGGGGGCGCGGCCCTATGATGCTCATATCGCCCTTTAAAATATTGAACAATTCCGGCAGCTCGTCCAAACTGGTGCTCCGCAGTGTTTTTCCGAAACCGGTCAGCCGGACGCTATCCGGAAGCAAATTTCCGTTTTCATCTCGCTGATCGTTCATGGTGCGGAATTTATACATGGTGAAAATGCGATTGTCTTTCCCCGGCCTTTTCTGACGAAACAGCACGGGAGAACCGAGCTTCCAGCGAACAAGAAGGGCTGTCACGGCAATCACCGGCGACAGAACCACCAAAGCCAAGAAGGATAAGACAATATCCTGAAGCCGTTTTATGTATTTTTCGTACATCAGAACAGCCCCTTTATTACAGCAATCACGCACTCCTGCTGTTCCGGCGTCATCTTGGTATCGCTCGGCAGACAAAGACCGCGATGGAAAATGTCTTCCGAAACACTCATTCCCTCCTGAGCCGTAAAGAAATCATAAGCAGCAAAATAAGGCTGCAAATGCATGGGATTCCAAATCGGCCGGGATTCGATATTTTCTTTTTCCAAAGTCTCAAGGATGTTCAGCGGCGTGACCTTCGCACCCTTCTTAAGGGTGATGCAGGAAAGCCAGCAGTTCGGAACGCCGTAATCACAAATCGGCATCATCTCAATTTCGTCAATCGTTTCAAACGTTTTCTGATACCTGCGGTAAATTGCCTGTTTCTGACGAATCCGTTCCTCCAGAACCAAAAGCTGCCCTCTGCCGATTCCGGCAACGATATTGCTCATCCGATAGTTATAACCCAGTTCTTTATGTTCATAATAACGCTTCGGCTCTTTGGACTGTGATGCCCAAAAATGCACCTTGCGAATCCATTCCTCACTGTCGGAAACCAGCATGCCGCCTCCGGAGGTTGTGATGATTTTATTCCCGTTAAAAGAATAAATGCCAAAGGTGCCGAGCGTTCCGCTCTTCTTTCCGCGATAGGTTGCCCCAAGGCTTTCTGCCGCGTCCTCGATAACAGGCACGTCATGTGCCGCACAGATTGGAAGAATCCGATCCATATCCGCAGACTGACC
>CAKRUL010000264.1 GCA_934403665.1 uncultured Clostridia bacterium
CTATCGGTTCGGGAAAGACCTGGCCGACGAAATGCTGGATGCGCCCAATTTTGAAGCTGCTTTATCGGTTCTTGAAAAAACACCTTACGCAAAATTCTTTCCGAATGAGACGGAGGATATTTGGGATCAGAAGGTTCTGCATTATGAATATCAGGTGAACAAAAGGCTGATTCAGATGAGTCCGCCGTCCATATATTCTATTATCAGTTATCTCAATTTGAGAAAGCTTGAGATGCACAATCTGGTCAATATCATCGAAGGCGTACGCTATCATATACCCAAAGAGCAGATTGAAAAATATCTGATCGGGTATCAAAGTTAGGGGGGATAGAAATGGCAATTGAAAAATTTAAGCTTTTAACAATTGTCGCACCGATCGAGCGCTTTGATTCGGTTGTGACCAATACGGTGATGGATAGTTCTTTTCAGGTGGAGGAGGCAGAAAAAATCCTGACTTGTGTGTCGGATAAGCTTCATCCGTTTACGTGGGTGAGTCCGGATGATTCATTGCTGCGAAAGGCGGTTGAATTGGCAGGCACCTTTCATATTGATCTGAATTATGAAAATTTTCGGAATGAAGATTGGAATCTGAATCAGATTGCAGAGTTCTTTTCCGACTTCGGCACAACAATCCGTTCCCTCAAAGAACAGCAGATTGCGTGTGTGAAGACGATAGAGTCCAACACACAAATCTTAAAAAAGCTGAAATACATTGAGAACATAGACATGAGCCTGGACGAGCTTTTGAACTGCAAATATACCAAATTCCGTTTCGGACGGCTTTCCAACGAAAGCTATGCTCGTTTTCAGGAGTATATGTCGGAGGACAGAAATGTATTTTTCATTCCGACTTCCACAAGCAGGCATCATGTGTATGGAATGTATTTCACCACGCAGGAGGAGAGCCGGACGGTGGATTCTTTCTTCGCTTCTCTGAATTTTGAGCGGATTTGGATTCCGGGTGAACATGGAAAGCCAAAAGACGCCTATATCAATATTCAGGCGGAAAACGAAAGATTGAAGAAACAAGAGACAGAACTCAGACAGCAGATAGAAAATTATCTTGCACAGAATCGGAAAGCGTTTTTGGCTCGCTATTCTTACCTTAAATTTTATCATACCGCTTATGAATTGCGAAAATATGCGCTGCAAACCGAGGAAATGTTCTTTCTGGTCGGCTGGGTTCCGCAGGATCATTTCAAGGATTTCACCGAGAAATTGGAAAAGCTGAATGTTCAATATGCGGCTGATCCGAAAACATTGATGTATCTGATGGAAGAACCGGAAAAGGTGAAGGATTCCATACCGCCGACCAAATTGAGAAACAAAGGATTTTTCCGTTTCTTTGAACAGTTTGTGACGATGTATGGGCTTCCCAGTTATAACGAGCTGGATCCGACTCCTTTTGTAGCGATTACATACACCCTTTTGTTTGGCATCATGTTCGGTGACATCGGACAGGGATTGGTTCTGGCAATCGGCGGTTTCCTCTTTTATCGGTGGAAAAAGCTGAAGTTGGCACGGATCATCAGCGTCATCGGTTTATCCTCTACCGTTTTCGGAGTCCTGTACGGTTCGGTTTTCGGCAATGAAGATCTGCTTCCCGGCTTTAAAGCTATGGAGAACGGCAACACCATCAATATCACTTTGATGACGGCAATTGTTCTCGGTGTGGTGATTATCACCATTGCCATGATCGTCAATATCATTAACGGCTTTAAACAAAAGGATATGGCAAAAGCATTGTTTTCTCCAAACGGTTTTGCCGGCATGGTATTCTATTGGTCGATCATCATCGGTGTGTTGCTTTTGATGGGAAAAGGGACGAACATTTTTTCCGCATTGTATATTCTTCTGTTTGTGGGACTTCCCTTGATTTTGATGTTTTTGCGGGAACCATTGGGCAATTGCATTGCGGGGAACCGCCGGAAAATCAAAAACAAAGGCGAATACGCCGTGGAAAATTTATTCGAGCTGTTTGAAGTGGTGCTGTCTTATATCACAAACACCATCAGCTTCGTCAGGGTTGGCGCCTTTGCATTGAACCACGCGGGAATGATGCTGGCGGTCTATATTCTTGCTCAGACAACGGCCGGAACGCATAATCCGGTGGTGCTGGTTCTGGGGAATATCCTGGTAATCGGACTGGAAGGTCTGATTGTAGGAATTCAGGTGCTTCGGTTGGAGTTCTATGAAATTTTTTCACGGTTTTACAGCGGTGAGGGAAAAGAATACACGCCGCTTACCGTAGATTATCAAACAAAAAACATATAATTCGGAGGTTTTCATTATGATGTACTTATTCACATTGGGTTTGGTTGTTATGCTGATGCTGCCGCTGTATGCGATTTACAAAAAGAAGGTTACCGGGAAAAGGGCAAAATTCACTTTGGGCGTGAATATCGCTTCCTTTGCTGCATTCTGCGGAATCATTATTGTTGCATCCACACATGGAGCGATGGCTGCCGCAGATGCGCAAATGTCTCCGGCAATCGGAATGGGCTTTATCAGTGCCGCTTTGGCGACGGGTCTTTCCTGTATCGGAGCAGGTATCGCAGTTGCATCCTCTGCAAGTTCCGCCTTGGGTGCCATCAGTGAAAATTCTTCTATCTTGGGAAAATCTCTTATCTTTGTCGCATTGGCAGAAGGGGTTGCGCTTTACGGTTTGCTGATTTCCATCCAAATCCTGAATAAACTGCCCAGCTTAATGTAAGCGGTGGCGGCAATGAAATTTTATTTGATTTCCGACAATATTGACACATTGACGGGAATGCGGCTTTCGGGCGTGGAAGGCATCGTGGTTCACGAGACGGAGGAAACGAAAAAGGCAATCGAAAAGGCTGCAGAGAATCGGGAGGTCGGCATTCTTTTGATTACGGAGCGGTTGTCCAATCTCTGCAAAGAAACGGTGGATCAGAACAAAATGGAACAGAAAATGCC
>CAKRUL010000265.1 GCA_934403665.1 uncultured Clostridia bacterium
TGTGACCACCATCTGCAAAGAGGGAATTCCTCTGCTGCGTTACCGCACCAAAGACATCACCTATATCATTGATGAGCCCTGCGAATGCGGACGTACCACTTTGCGTTTCCACAAAATGCAAGGGAGAAGCGATGATATGCTGATCATCAAAGGGGTCAATGTATTTCCTTCTCAGATTGAAAGTGCGATTACAGGAACTTCTGGCATCAGTCCGCACTATCAGCTGATTGTCACCAAAGAGGGATATTTCG
This sequence comes from uncultured Clostridia bacterium, assembly GCA_934403665.1. Next base: position 252 of record CAKRUL010000265.1, read on the forward strand.
ATGCCCTTGAGGTGGTTCTGGAGCTGGTGGACGGTTCTCTTTTGAACAACTATAAAGAGCTTGTGGAGCTGGAGCACAATATTAAGCATAAAATCCGCACCGTTCTTGGCATTGACGTGAAAATCAAACTGGTGAACCCCAATACCATCGAGCGTTCTCAAGGCAAAGCAAAGCGGGTTATCGACTTGCGGAATCAATAAAATTATGATAAACTATTTTATGAACAAAATAACAGAGGTATCTTAAGTATGAAAAAATTAATGTTAGGGAATGAGGCAGTTGCCAGAGGTCTCTATGAGGCAGGCGTGAAAGTGGTATCCAGTTATCCCGGAACGCCGAGCACAGAGATTACGGAATTTGCCGCAAAGTATAACGAGATTGATGCCGAATGGGCATCCAACGAAAAGGTTGCGACAGAGGTTGCAATCGGTGCATGCGTTGCAGGCGCAAGAAGCTTCACCGCAATGAAGCATGTCGGCTTGAATGTTGCGGCGGATCCGCTGTTTACAGCATCCTATACCGGAGTGAATGCGGGGATGGTGATTGCCGTTGCCGATGACCCGGGAATGCATTCTTCTCAGAATGAACAGGATTCCAGAAACTATGCGAAGGCAGCGAAAGTTCCGATGCTGGAGCCGTCCGATTCACAGGAAGCAAAAGATTTCACAAAGCTGGCGTATGAGCTTTCCGAACAATTTGACACGCCGTTTTTGCTGAGGCTTTCCACAAGGGTTTCCCATTCACAGAGTCTGGTTGAGATGGAAGAACGGGAAGAAATCGAAAACAAGCCTTATGAAAAGGATGTCAATAAATATGTCATGATGCCGGGAATGGCGAAAAAGCGCCATGTCGTGGTGGAGGACAGAATGAATCGTCTGGCTGAGTATGCCCAGACCGCAAAAATCAACACGGTTTCCTATCATGACCGGAAAATCGGGGTGATTACCTCCGGCATTTCCTATGAATATGCGAAGGAAGCTTTGCCGGATGCATCGTTTTTAAAGCTTGGCATGATTCATCCGCTCCCGGAAAAAATGATTCGGGAATTTGCTGAAAATGTGGAGACCTTGTATGTCATTGAGGAATTAGACGATTTTATTGAAACGTTTGTGAAAAAAATCGGCATTTCAAATGTGCATGGAAAAGATACATTCTCACTTCAGGGAGAATTGAATGTTGCCATCATTCGGGAGAAGGTTTTGGGGATTGCTCCGCACTATAAACCATTGGAGGAGACGATTCCGGTTCGTCCGCCGGTGCTCTGTCCCGGATGTCCGCACCGTGGAATTTTCTATACTTTGAATAAATTAAAGCTGCATGTCAGCGGTGACATCGGCTGTTATACGCTGGGAGCAATGGCGCCGCTTTCTTCCGTGGACATCTGTGTGTGCATGGGGGCATCGGTCAGCGGTTCTCACGGCATTTACAAAGCCAATAAGGAAATGGCGAAAAAGACCGTGGCCGTGATCGGCGATTCCACCTTCATTCATTCCGGAATCACCGGTCTGATTGATATTGCATATAATCAGGGCGCTTCCACCGTGATTATTCTGGATAATTCCATTACGGGAATGACCGGTCATCAGCAGAATCCGACCACCGGATACACCTTGAAAGGCGATCCGACCGTCAGCGTGAATCTGGAAAAGCTGGTGCAGGCAGTTGGTATTTCGCGCGTCCGGGTGGTGGATCCCTTTGATTTGGAAGCTTGCGAAAAAGCGATTCGGGAAGAAACGGCAGTTGAGGAGCCTTCGGTTATTATTGCAAGACGTCCCTGCGCTCTGCTGAAGAAAATGAAATACAACCAGAAAGTCACGGTTTCCAAAGAGACATGCACAGGCTGTAAAATGTGTATGAAACTGGGCTGTCCTGCCATCACAATGAAGGACAAGAAGATGGAAATCGACAAGACCTTGTGCAATCATTGCGGCTTATGTGCCAATGTTTGTAAATTCAGCGCAATCAAGGTGGAGAAGTAGGAGGATGGCTATGACAAAATCAATTATGATCGTTGGTGTTGGCGGACAGGGAACTCTGCTTGCCAGCAGAATTCTTGGCAATTTAATTGTGACAAAGGGATATGATTTAAAGGTCTCTGAAGTGCACGGGATGGCACAGCGGGGTGGAAGCGTTGTCACCTATGTCCGATTCGGCGAAAAGGTTTATTCTCCGATTGTCACGATGGGGGAAGCAGACATCATTCTCGCCTTTGAACAGCTGGAGGCGTATCGCTGGGTTCCTTATCTCAAAGAAAACGGCAAAATGATTATGAACAGCCAGAAGATGGATCCCATGCCGGTTATCACGGGCGCGGCAGAATATCCGACAGACATTCCGGAAAAACTGAAAAAACATACGGATTCTTTTTTGGAGCTGGACGCCTTAAAGCTTGCACTGGAAGCGGGCAACGCAAAAGCGGTGAATGTTGTGCTGATCGGTGTTATGGCGCAGGATATGGAGTTTTCCGAGGAAGAATGGCTGGAGGCAATCCGCAAAACCGTTCCGGAAAAGTTTGTTGACAGCAATATCGAAGCATTTCGGGCAGGATATCATTATAAATCATAATCAAACAAAAATCAGGAGGTCGGAAAGATGGTAAAACAGGTATCTGTATTTTTGGAAAACGCAACGGGCAGACTCTTTGAGGTTTCCAACACACTGGCAAAGAGGGGAATCAACATC
>CAKRUL010000266.1 GCA_934403665.1 uncultured Clostridia bacterium
CCGGTTTTCCGTCAAAGCGTGCCGTTTCTACATTTTTGTCGGCCGCGATGATGATACATTCTGCCTCCGCAATTTGTTCCGGCGTCGGCACATTTTTTGCCCCTCCGGAACCGTCCGTCTCCACCTTGATAGAGATTCCCATCTCCTCTGCCGTGCTCTCCAGATTTTCCGCCGCCATATAAGTATGCGCGATCCCCGTAGGACAAGCGGTTACGGCAATCAGCCGAATGCCCTTCTGCGCTTCTTCCGGCTTTTCTTCCGCCATTTTTGCCTTTTCTGCCTGATCCACAAAATGCAAAAATTCTTCCTTGCTTCTGGCAGAAATCAATTTTTGACGGAAAGAATCATCCATCAATAAAACGGACAATCTGCCCAAAACATCCAAATGAATGTTTTCCTCCGTATTTGGTGCAGCAATCATGAAGATCAGCCTTGCCGGTTCTCCGTCCATCGATTCAAAATCGACCCCCCGGGGCAAAACCATAACACTCAGCCCTGCTTTTTTTACTGCATCCGTCTTTGCATGCGGAATGGCAACTCCTTCGCCGATACCGGTTGTTCCCTCTTTTTCACGGGCGAGGATACATTCTTTGTAACGCTTCCGATCCGATAAATTTCCTGCTTCTTCCATCAAGTCAACCAACTGATCGATTGCCTCCATTTTATCGGAAGCCTTTGCATCCAGCCGGATTGCAGATTGATTCAGCAAATCTGTAATTTTCATGGTCTTTCCTCCTTCTCATTTTCTTGTTGTTTCATCAGCTTCCAAACCTCCTCCCGAACGGCAAGCCATTCGGAGAAAGCCGAGGCACTCCCTGTGCACAGCCCCATCTGAAAAGCATATTCATAATCCTCTTTTTCCAAATATCCTGCAAGAAAACCCGCTACCATGGAATCGCCGGCGCCCACCGAGTTCACGACTTTGCCCTCCGGCGGGAGACGATAGTGAACCGTTTTGTTTTCATCCAGCAAAACCGCGCCCTCACCCGCCATAGAAACCAACACATTTCTTGCGCCCATCTGCTGCAATTTCTCTGCATAGAACACAATTTCATCCTTGTCATGCAATTCTGTGTGAAAAATTTCTCCGAGTTCGTGGTTATTTGGCTTGATGAAAAAAGGCCGGTACTTCAAAACGTTTAACAACAAATCTCCGGTGGCATCGACCACGGAGCGGATCTTTTGATCGGACAGCCTTTTCAGAATCACCTCATAGATATCCGCCGGCAGTGTGTTGGGAATGCTTCCGGCAAGCACCAGAATATCTCCTTCACACAAGCGTTCCAGTTTTTGATATAAAGAACGGATCTCATTCTGTGTAATCTCCGGTCCCTGCCCGTTGATTTCCGTTTCTTTTTCCGCTCTCAATTTGATATTGATCCGTGACAGACCGGCGGCAACCTCAATAAAATCCGTTTCGCACCCAAAGTTCTCAACCATTTGCTGAATTTTCTTTCCTGTAAAACCGGCCGTAAATCCAAGCACCCGGCTGTCAAACCCAAGATTTTTCAAAACGATGGAAACATTAATGCCCTTACCGCCCGGATAAATTTTCTCACTCAGTGTCCGGTTCACCTGCCCTGCATGAAAAGATTTCATTTGAACCACATAGTCCAAGGCAGGATTAAATGTTACGGTATAGATCATTCCTCTACCTCCACTACATTCGTTTGTGATTGATATTGCGTATCCGCAAGAGCAGTTGTTATGATCGTGGCATCCGAAAGCTTTCCGAAAGAAACCGATGAAACTTTTCCGGCTTTGCTCGGATCCGTTAAAACATATCCTCTGCGGCAACGGGACAGCGCCTCACGCTTCACCATAGCTTCCTCAATATCGGGAGTGGAGTAGCCCTCCTTCCGGCTGAAACCGTTTGTCCCGAAAAAACCAATCGTAAAATGATATTTTTTCAGACCCTCTATTGCCTCTGCGCCGATTACAGCCTCCGTCCTCGCCTTTATCTTACCGGGAAGAACATAAACAGAAAATCCTGCCTTTGCCAGCTTTCTGGCAAGCACAATCCCGTTTGTCACATAAACCGCATTGTGATTGTCCAGATAATCCGCAACCAGTTCCGTTGTGGTTCCGGCGTCCAGATAGACAAAATCGTTCTTGCAAACAAGCTGCGCCGCCCGGGATGCAATTTTTCGTTTTTCCACCACATGCAATGTGTACTTCAGCTCAACCTCCGCCTCTTCCGCTCCGAAATTGTCTGCAATGGCTGTCGCACCGCCGTGCACCTTATTAAGCTTGCCGTTCTGATCCAATGTCGCTAAATCCCGGCGTATCGTTGATTCCGATGTGGCCAGCAACTGTGTTAATTCCGTTACCGTCAGCGCTTTTTTGGTCTCCAGTAACCGCAAAATAGCAGCATGCCTTTCTTCTGTCAGCATGAATCTTCTCCCTCCTTTTTCTTGAATTCGGTTGGTATCTGAGATAATAATACCACCATTTTCTTTCAAAGTCAATCATTTTCTTTCGATTTTCATTCAATATCATTCATATCTTTTTAATCATGCTCCATTTTTTGCGCATTTTTCTGCGAGTTTTCTACCCTTTTACTGATTTCAGGATTCCGGATGAATGATTTTGACGGCTGAAAAATCAGATTTTTTTGGCACAACAGCGTGTAAGATTCTATTAGTATGCCATGCTTCCTCAATTTCTATCCTTTTTCGCTTTGTCTTGATATTGCCGAAAAAAATTCTTTCTAACAGTGAAACAGAATACACTTTTTCGGAGAAAGAATAAGATTTTGATGCAATGATATTGACAAAACAAAAAAACAGTGGCATAATATTAATATAAAAACAGATGCGGGTATAATTTAGTGGTAAAATGTCAGCTTCCCAAGCTGAATATGCGGGTTCGATTCCCGCTATCCGCTCCATAAGGTAAAAAATCAACTAACTATCGGTAGTTGATTTTTTT
>CAKRUL010000267.1 GCA_934403665.1 uncultured Clostridia bacterium
ATCCATTCCGATATTTATAAATTGAAACAGACGCTGAACACGGTTGACAGAAATGCATTTAACCAGGCGGTTTCTTCCATTCAGAAAGCAAAAAAAATTTATATATTGGGGGTCAGAAGTGCGGCATCCTTGGCAAGCTTTCTGGGCTTCTATTTTAATCTGATGTTTGAAAATGTGAAATTGATTCACACCAACTCGGTCAGCGAAATGTTTGAACAGCTCATCGGAATCGGGGAGGACGACGTGGCGATCGGGATCAGTTTTCCGCGCTATTCCAGAAGAACCTTAAAAGCAATGGAGTTCGCACAGAAAAGCGGTGCCAAGGTCATTGCGATTACGGACAGCAATATGTCTCCGTTAAATAAGACAGCGGATTATTCTTTGATTGCAAGAAGCGATATGGCTTCGTTTGTGGATTCCTTGGTTGCTCCCTTAAGCCTGATCAATGCGTTGATTGTGTCTCTCGCAATGAACAAAAAAGAAGAGATGGCACAAACCTTTGAGAAATTGGAAAGAATTTGGGAAGAATATCAGGTTTACGATGTTTCCCAGGAATAGGTGTAAAAATGTATGATGTAATTGTTGTTGGCGGCGGAGCTGCAGGATTAATGGCGGCGGGCACGGCCGCCAAAAAATATAAAAAAGTTGCTCTGATTGAAAAAAACAATCGAATGGGGAAAAAAATTTTGATTACCGGAAAAGGGCGCTGTAATGTGACCAATGCAGCAGACATCAGCGATTTTTTTTCACGGATTTTTCGGAATGGAAATTTTATGTACAGTGCCTTCTATTCTTTTACCAATGAGGATACGATGGCACTTTTTCGTGATTTGGGAGTGCCCTTAAAAATAGAACGGGGGCAGAGAGTTTTCCCGGAATCGGATCGTGCAGAAGAGATTGCACATGCGTTAGTAAAGTACTGTAAAAACGAAGGAGTGCAGTTTCTTTCCGGAACGGTGAAAAGTCTATATCTCCGGGAAGGTTGTTGTGCAGGCGTCTGCCTTTCCGACCATCAAACCATACCGGCGCAAAAGGTCATTGTTGCCACCGGCGGACTCTCCTACCCATTGACGGGGAGTACCGGGGATGGCTATCGGCTTGCCAGACAGGCAGGCCATTCTGTCGTGACGCCGAAAGCGGCATTGGTTCCGTTGGAGCTGGAGGGAACGGTCTATAAAGAATTGCAGGGACTTTCTCTGAAAAATGTATCTATGAAAGTCATTGACACAGACACGAAAAAACCGGTTTTTGAGGAATTCGGCGAGATGCTGTTCACACATTTCGGCATCAGCGGTCCGCTGGTTATCTCCGCCTCCTCCCATATCAAAGATGAGGGACATTACCGCATTGTCATTGATTTAAAACCGGCGTTAACAGAACAACAGCTGGAAAAACGTCTGTTGCGGGATTTTGAAAAATTCCAGAACAAAGATTTCAAAAATAGTTTAAATGAGTTGTTGCCTAAGAAGCTGATTTCCGTTATAATAAAGAACAGCGGAATTTGTCCCGATACGAAAATGAATCAAATCACGAAGGAACAGCGAAAAACATTGATTTCCGTTTTAAAAGGTCTCACTTTTTCTTATAAAAAGAAACGACCGATCGAAGAGGCAATTATCACGGATGGCGGAGTCAATGTGAAAGAGATCAATCCGTCGACGATGGAATCCAAACTGCTTCCCAATTTGTTTTTTGCCGGAGAGGTTTTGGATGTCTGCGGATATACGGGTGGTTTTAATCTGCAGATTGCTTTTTCAACCGGTCATCTGGCAGGAGAGAATGTTTGAAAAGAGAGGCGAAAATCTTATGGATTATCATTATGACAGCAAGGACATCGCTGCCTGTGCAGTGATTTTAAGTGTTTCCAAAAGTCAGGCGGAGGAAGACCGGCTGAAACAGGAATACCGCGAGAAGGAGATTCTCTGCTGTGCCGTAAATTTCGGCGGAGAGTTCATTTCTTCCATCATGAAAATTATCGAAAGAGCTGTGGTGTGCGCAAAGAGAGAGGGACTGATTGATCATTCTCATGTGGAGGAAGGCTCGGTTGCCGGAGCAACCAGAGAGGCGCTGGCGCAGATTATGCCTAAAGCAATCGGCTTGAATGTCGGCGGAAAAATAGCAATTGCACGGTATAAGGATCATATTTCTGTTGCTGTTTTCTTTGGAATAGGATTGCTTCACCTCAATGAAATTGCAATCGGTTTGGGACATAGAGTTTTGGATGTAAGGAGCAGTGCGATACATGAAAACATACAAAATAGCAATTGACGTGGGAAAAAGCACGATAGCAAAGCGGCTTGCTTCTCTTTTTCATTTTACTTATGTAGATACCGGGGCGATGTATCGAACCATTGCTCTGTATTATTTGCAAAAGAAAATTCCGCTGGAGGAAGAAACGGCGGTTCTTTCCCATTTGGGGGAAATCACAATTTCGCTTCAATACATAGACGGAACACAAAATATTTTTTTGAACGGGAAAAACGTGACCGATCTGATTCGCACACCAGAGGTATCCACCGGCTCTTCCCAAGTGGCTGTTATCGGCGGAGTCCGGGAAAAGTTAGTGAAGCTGCAGCGTGAAATCGGCCGGCAGCAAAACGTTGTGATGGATGGCCGCGATATCGGCACAAAGGTGTTTCCGGATGCGGATGTCAAATTGTTTTTGACCGCAACCTGTGAGGAACGCGCCAAACGAAGAATGGCAGAAATGCAGGAAAAGGGAATGGAAACCTCCTATGAGGAGACATTGGAAAGCATCCGGTTCCGTGATGAAAATGATTCCAATCGGAAAATTGATCCTCTGAGACCGGCATCGGATGCGATTATCGTGGATAACACGCAGGATACTTTGGAGCAGACGGTCGAAAAAATCAAAAATATCGTAAAGGAACGAATACAATGAGTTTTTATCATTTTGCCAGGCATGTTT
>CAKRUL010000268.1 GCA_934403665.1 uncultured Clostridia bacterium
TTGCCGTCCGTATAAAAAAGAACCGCCAACGTTTCTTGTTCCTTGACTGGATCGGAAATTTTTTTCTTTAGAACAATTCCGGCGCCATAATCGAGAATATCATCCTTTTTCTCTCTTCCGGCACCGAGCAGCATAGAGGCATGCCCGATCCGTTCCGAATCGATATCTTTGATACAGCCGGAAGCAAGTGCCTTGACTTCCATGCAGTTTCCGCAATGCGGTAATTTTTTAGAATCCTCAAGAAAAGAGGGATCCCCCTTTTGCATGGCAATCATCTGACGGAATTTCAAAAGTGCTTTGCCGTTTTTCAAATGCTCTTTTGCTTTTTCCATAGCTCTTCTTGGATTTTTTTCCAAACCGGTCAACACCATTGCATACCCCGCAATCGCCACGGAAATTTCCGTCAAGTCCTCAATTTCTGTTCCTTTAAGAACCTCTGCTGCCTCCGTCACTTCCAATGCGTTTCCCACACAGAAGCCCAAAGGTTCGTTCATATCGGTAATCAAAACGACGACATTTCTCTGAAAAGAAGTCCCGATGTCCAACATCAGCTGCGCCAATGCTTGTGCCTGCTGCAAATCTTTCATAAATGCACCGTGACCGCATTTGACATCCAGAATGATGTTTTTTGCTCCCGATGCAATTTTTTTGGACATAATACTTGCGGCAATCAACGGCAGACTGTCTACCGTGGCAGTCACATCCCGCAAAGCATACATCTTTTTATCCGCCGGACAAAAATTCCCGGTCTGACCGCTCATCACGCAACCCACTTGATCCAGCACATTCCAAAAGGCATCGGCAGAAAGGTTGACATCCATTTGCGGAATCGCTTCCAGCTTATCAACCGTTCCTCCGGTATGACCGAGTCCCCTGCCCGACATTTTCGCAATTTTCATGCCCAGTGAGGCAATCAGCGGCGCACAGATGAGGGATATTTTGTCGCCCACTCCGCCGGAGGAATGTTTGTCCACCAAAAGATGGTTGTCCGACAGCGGCAAAAAGTCGCCGGAATGCGCCATATGCTCTGTAAGCGAAAACAATTCTGCCCGGTTCAGTCCATGGATATACATTGCCGTCAGCATAGCGGAAATCTGATAATCTGCCATACTGCCGTTTGTAACGCTTTCGACAAAAAAACGAATTTCGTCTTCGGTCAGAATACCGCCTTTGATTTTTTTGGATAAAACATGAAAGATGTCCATTTTCTTCTCCTATTTTGCTTTCGGATGAGCACGGTTATAAACATCCTGGAACTTTGTCTGGACAAATTGGCTATAAATCTTTGTCGTTGAAATATCGGAATGTCCCAGCATTTCCTGAATGGATTTCAAATCCGCTCCGTTCTGCAAAAGATGTGCCGCAAAAGAATGCCGCAGTGTGTGCGGCGTAATTTCTTTATGTATCTTTGCCTTTGCCGCATATTCTTTGACAATTTTCCAAAACCCCTGCCGGGACATCCGTGTTCCGCTTAAATTAATAAATATATGCTTATCCTTTTTCATATGCTCCCCTTCCAGGAGCCGTGTGATATACACCCTTAAATATTCCACTGCTTCATGATGCAGCGGAATCACTCGTTCTTTTCCGTCATGACGGCATACAATATACCCTACATGCAGATTAATGTCCTCATACGTTAAATCCAAAAGTTCCGTTACTTTAATGCCGGTGGCATACAGAACCTCCAGCATCACCTTGTCCCGAAGTCCTTTAAAACAATTAGTATCCGGCTGATTCAAAAGCCGGTCAATCTCTTTTCCGGTCAGGATACAGATCTTTCCCCGCTCCACCTTTTCATACCGCACTGCTTTTGCCGGATCGGAGTCCATCGTACAGGTATCGTAAAGATACTTATAAAACGCACGAATCGAAGCCAAATTTCTGGATACGGTACTCTTTGCCTTTCCGCCTTCTTTTAAATGTGTCAGATAGGCTGTGATATCCTCTGTCTGACAGGCGTTATAGCAGATCCCTTTTTCCGCCAAATATTCGCTGAAAATATGTAAATCCCTGCGGTAGGAATCCAGTGTGTTGGTTTTCAGACTTTTTTCATGTTCCATAAAATCCAAAAAGTCCATGATCTGAGATTTCATCCTTGCACCTCTGTCCGGCGCGTTTCCAATATCTTACGGTATGAAAGGGCGCCTGAAATTATCACATACTATTTTACATAAAACCAAGGGCGTTGTACAGTATTTTTTTTCAAAATTCCTCTTAAATTTCAACAAAATTTGACACAATGTTTTAGATACAATTCACAAACATCCGGTTTTATGTTAATATCGCACGGTTTTGATAGCCTGATGCCCTATCGTTCGGCACAAAAGTCTTATAACCATTTGGTTTACATAACTGCCTTTAATAAATAAGGAACAATATAGGTTTCGCTCAATGCATACACGCACCCGATCAAAACAGCGCAAACCATAACACAGGTATAAAAAAGGATGAACTTTTTGATATCTGTCTTATATTTTATCTTTCCGGTTACCATATGCACCAAAAGCAAGGAAAATTCAAAGCCAAAGACACTTAAAACAAAAAGAACCGGGATGTATAAAACAGCCTGAGCAGAAAACAGAATCAAAGAAATTCCAATCCCTTTTGCCGTATAAACTTTTATCAAAAATGCCGAGACAAAACCAATCAAAAACCCCCGTCGAAACACAAGAAGAACGATGCCGAGCACACCGATTACGGTAAACCCCAAAAGCCATATCATCAAAAATTCCTTCGTCATATGTAAAACGGAGGTTTTGAATATGGCTTGGCTGTCCACAGAACCTTGAGAAAAGATCTTGAAAAAGTCCTCCATAAAAACAGTGACATCTTTGACTTCGTTCATATCATATCGCATGACAACATAAGTGCCGGAAATGATTCCAAGAAGAAACAGAACAGATAAAAAAAGAT
>CAKRUL010000269.1 GCA_934403665.1 uncultured Clostridia bacterium
GGTTCCGGGCAAACCGAAAATGGTGCTTCAATTCCGGGTGAAAGCTTTTCTGGACAGCGCCAGTTCTACCCTGTCCTGGAGCAAATCCAACGGGGATTTCCTGTGCTATTTTCAGAGAGGGGAGAACAACGGTATTTATGATAAACCCAACGGCACAAAGATGCTTCCTTTCGGCATTGCTGACCGGGAAACCTGGTATGATTTTTCCATCGTATACGACAATGCGAAACAGGAACGCACCATCTACATCAACGGGGAAGAGAAGGGGACCTTTGAGGGAAACAACTATGCGTCCGGCGGGGATTTCAAGTTTAATCTCAGCGCGGGGATGAACGCTACAAGCTATGTGGATGTGGACTATATCAAAATTTTTTCATATACCGACGGCATGAATCCGGCAGATTCCTCCCTTTCGCCGGAGCCCAGCGGCGGGAATCAGGGACAGGAGACGGAGAACACTACTGCACAGGAAGAAAACTTTTTAAAAGCTTTTGGCTTCTATGACGGTAAGGAAGCGCAGAATGCTCCCATGACCAGAGGCGAGTTCGCCGGTATGCTTCTGAAATGTATGAACGCACCTGTTGCGGACTATAAGCAAACCTACTGGGATGTGCCGGCGGAACACCCCTATGCCAGGGAGATTAACACCCTTTACTATCTGGGTGTGATCTCCAGGGGAGGGGATGCTCTTTTCCGCCCGGACGATGAGATAATCCTGTTCGAAGTCTGCACTACCTTTATTAACGCGCTGGGATATTCGGACAGAGCGAAAGCTTACGGCGGTTATCCCTACGGATACTATCAGGCGGCCAGCGAACTGGGGCTGTTAAAGGGTGCAAAGGATGCGGTTGTGTCCGGCTCTATTCCCAGAAAAGATATCTTTAAGATCAGTGTAAACTTTTTAAAGACACCTCCGATGATGATTTATTCCATCGGCGAAAACGGTTATCAGATAACCAACAATGATAAGACACTTCTGGAAATTTATCATCACATTTATATATACGAAGGGGTTGTCAACGCGGTTTCTCATACTTCTCTGGACAGTTCCGACGGTGTGGGCAGCGGATATTTCCAGGTGGAAAGCCGGACGCTGAAAGGCGAGAATATGGACGGCTTCCTGGGACAGAGGATCACGGCATACTGCGACGAGGATGACAATCTTTTCTATTATGAGATAGATGCCAAAAATAAAACCGAGGTCATCTATTATGATCAGAATGTGCGTTATCAGAACGGAACCCTGTTCTATACTGTTGACGGAAAGGACAGAAGCCAAAGCATCTCCAAGGATGTTTATCTGATATACAACGACAAAGCAGTCGAAAACTACAATCCCGATTTATACAATATTGATTACGGCTATATCCAGCTTATTGATAACAGCGGCGATTCCAGACCGGACGTGATGAAAATTTACCAGTTTGAAAACTATCAGGCAATCCGGTACGAGACGGAGACGGAAGCAATTCTTGTGGAGAATCATCCCGCGCTGAAGCTGGACGATGAGGTTGGAATTTTGGATCGAAACGGGCGCAGTGTATCTCCAACGCAAATTGCGCAGGGGAATATCCTGAGCGTCATGTACGATGAAAACGGGAAAATAGCAGGCGTTTTTTACTCGTCGGAAAAAGTTTCCGGAAAAATCGAGTCGATTTCACTGGCAGATAAGAATAGCAGTATCCTTCTGGATAATCAAAAAGAATACCGGCTGTGCCAAAACTTTTTGAACAATTATTCTTATGTGGGAACCGGAAGCGCCGGAACCTTCTATCTTGATATTTTGGGCAATGTGGAGGGTTATCGAGAGGGAATTGACACTTCGGATACTTATGGCTATTTTCTGGCAGGAAAACCGGAGGACACCTTCTCGGACGTGATCGACGTGAAACTTTTAAGCGAAAATAACAAGATGATGGTGGTTAAAAGCAAGGCGAAGCTGACTCTGGATGGGGTTCGCGTGTCTGCGCTGGATGCTTTGAAAAGTCTGTCCGTGAGAGGAAGCCAGATGATTCGCTACAGGCTGGATCGGGAGGGGTATCTTTCCAGCGTCGATACCATTGAAACCAACGATAAGGAATCGGAGAATAACCGATTGATTGAATTCTATGAAGGCAGCCAGGTGGAATACTATATTGATCCCAAATCCTTTGGCGGATATGTCTTTTTGGGCGGATCCTGCAAAGTATTCTGTATTCCCCCGGATGCGCAGACTGCATCCGACGAGGACTTCGTGGTAGGAGACAGCAGTGTTCTGGTTAATGCGAAAAAATACGATTTCAAAGCCTATAAATCCGCAGAGGATGGAATCGGAGCCGAGATCATCCTGATCAATGACGCGGCGGAGGCCTCCTACAACAAATATGAGTATGTCAGCGTATTGCATAAGCTTATCACCGCGGTGGACAGCAGCGGAAATCTGGTGCAGAAGGTAACCTATTTCTACAAGGGAGTAGAAAAAGAGGGCTACGCCAAGAATATGGACATTTTCAAAGATAGGCATACCGGAGATGTTATGCTTTTGGCCTTTGACGCAAACCAGAAGATTATGGATTACAAGCTGCTGTACGATGCACAGAAAGATGTGCTGGTGAACAACGAGGGGAAGGAGAAACGCTATACCACTCACCGCAACAGCCTGGGGTATGTTTATTCCATGAAAGACGAGCTGTTTGAGATGGCCAGAAAGGATCCTGCCCTTTATCCGGAAGAAGAGCTGGAGATGGAGATTCACCGCGTTACCAAGAATATTTATGTGTATGACTCCAAAAAGCAGAAGGTGTCTGTCGGAGGCGCGGGCGATTTGATCGACTATAAAAGCGGTGCAGTCAATTATACTAAGATATTTACCTTTGACACATACTGTGTGGATTACGATATTATGATCATCAAATAGGAAGCGGTTCG
>CAKRUL010000270.1 GCA_934403665.1 uncultured Clostridia bacterium
CATCATATACGGGAACGGGTAGCCGAACAGACTGTCATATGTTCCGGTAACCGCCTTTAAAACAGCAGCCAGACTCTTCTTCTCCGCCGCATCGAATTGCGTGATATTCTGTTTGTGTTTCTTGCTGATAATATAAATTCCATACGGATATTCACAGAAGAAGGGAAGCACCGCTGAAAAATCATCGTTTTCCAAAATAACACGCTTTCCAAAATTCTGTTCTTCCTCCAGCATATCACAAATAAGACAATGCCCTTTTTCGTCATGGTACTCGCGGCAAGACGCAAGCTCCAGTTCGATTTTTTTCGGAATCACAGAATATCCGTAAATCTGCCCGTGCGGATGGGGCATTGTAACCCCGACAGCCTCTCCGCGATTTTCAAAAATAAAGACATACTTGATTTTTTCATCTCGCGCCATTTCGGAAAAGCGTTCCGCCCATAAATCCACCAGTTTGCAAATATGAGCTATCGGCAGTTCGGGCAATGTGACCGTATGTTCCTTGGAATACAGAATGACCTCGCATTTTCCATAGGATTCCCGCACTTGAAAAAAAGCGTTTCCCACAGGATCCGGTGTCGGCGGATTTTGGGATAATGCCGGAAAATCGTTGTCATATTCCAGCACAGTGAAATCCTCCGGCACCTTCCCGGAGCCGGGACAAAATGGACAAAAATCCTTTGGCATCTGCGGCCGGTTCTGCCGATTGGATGCAATCATCACCCAATCCTTTATCAATGGGTTGTATCTCAATTCAGCCATGTGAAACCTCCATTCTCCGCTGGGAGCGACATCCCCCCGCCAGCATACAATCTCTCTTAGCATATCATAGCGTTTTCCCCGCTCCGGTGCAATCTGCAATTGTATCATCTTTATGGACAGGAGTATGATGAGACTTTTGTCCATAAAAAAATCATATGAAATTTCATCTTTTCCCGCTCCGTTTTCATTCTGCAATTTGCTTTTCCTTTGCCTCTGTGGTAAAATAGATGCGAGATGTTTGACACGCAAGGGGTTTTGAAGATGAAAAATAATTATCAGGCAATCAGCAGTGTGGGCGAGAAAAAGCTTCCGGTTCTGCTGTGGAGCATTGTCATCGGGCTGCTGGCCGGACTGGTTGTCGTCGCATACCGGATCGTTCTGAATTACGCAGAAAAATTGTCTTTTACGATATATGGCTTTTTGCAGGAATCTCCCGGATGGATTCCTGTTTGGATGCTCGTTCTGGTCATTCTTGGAATCCTGGTAGGAAAAATGGTGAAAAAGAATGATATGATAAGCGGCAGCGGCATTCCTCAAGTCAAAGGAATTATGATGGGCTACATCAAGGATACCTGGTTTGGCACACTCTGTCTCAAATTCATCGGCGGAGCCGCCGCCATTCTCGGAGGACTTTCCCTCGGCAGAGAGGGTCCATCTGTGCAATTGGGCGCCTGTGTTGCAGAGGGTGTCGCCAAAAAAGGGAAAATCACCCGAATGGAAAAAAAGGTTTTGATTGCAAGCGGTGCCAGTGCCGGGCTCTCTGCCGCTTTCAACGCACCGTTGGCAGGCGTTGTCTTTGCCTTGGAGGAAATTTTTAAATATTTTTCTCCGCTGATTTTGCTTTCAACGATGGCGGCGGCAGTGGCAGCAGATTTTGTCGCGAAAAATGTCTTTGGAATGGCGCACGTCTTTCAATTTCCGGAAGTGGGTGTGATTCCGTTGTCCTCCTATTGGATTCTGCTGCTCTTAGGAGCTGTTCTCGGTGCCGCCGGCGCATTCTACAACCAGGTTCTTCTGGCTGCCCAGCGCTTCTATCAAAAACTGCCCCGGGACAAACGCCCTTTGATTCCTTTTGTTTTGGCAGGAATCCTCGGTCTTGTCTTTCCGTCCGTTCTCTGCGGCGGGCATGAGATCGTTTCACAGCTTAATCTGTCGACCGGACTTTTGATGCTCTTTGCCCTGCTGGTGATGAAATTTTTGTTTTCTATGATCAGTTTCGGTTCCGGCTCTCCCGGAGGAATTTTCTTTCCCCTTCTGATTATCGGGGGCACCATCGGCGCGATCTTCGGAACCATTTCAGTGCATTGGCTTGGCTTTTCTTCCGATTTGTTTTTTAACTTTGTGATATTGGCAATGGCAGGATATTTCACAGCCATTGTCCGCGCCCCCATCACGGGGATTATTTTAATCACAGAAATGACGGGGTCTCTGCACCATCTCTTGTCCCTGACGGTTGTTGCAATCACCGCCTATATCGTTGCAGATTTGCTGAAAAGCGCGCCTGTTTATGAATCTCTATTGGAAAATCTTTTGAAAACAAAAAATATCCTTCCAAAGGAGGAAGAAGCGAACCAAAAAATTCTCATTGACACCATTGTCCAGCATGGAAGCAAAATTGCAGGCAAACAGGTAAAGGAAATCAGATGGCCGCGAAGAACGCTTCTTCTTTCCATCAAGCGAATGGAGAATGAAATCATCCCAAAGGGAGATACCGTTCTGCAAGAAGAAGACTACCTGATTCTTATCACCGATTTAAACAGTGAATGGAAAACCCGTGAAAGAATTCATGCGCTCACATGTGCGCCGGAATAAATATTCCTTGAAAAAACATAAAATTGGGTGTGAAAAAGCGATTTTTTACACCCTTTTCTCTATTTCTCCTGCAGAATCTCTATCCAATAGCCGTCCGGGTCGCTGATGAAATAAAGTCCCATTTCCTTGTTTTCATAACAAATTGCTCCCATCTCTTTGTGAAGCGCATAAGCTGCCCGAATATCGTCCACCCGAAAAGCAAGATGAATCTCATTGTCTCCCAAATCATAGGGCTTTGTTCTGTCTTTGAGCCAGGTGAGCTCCAATTGATGACCGCTTATGCCATCCTCCAAAAACACCAGCGTAAAGCTGCCGTCCT
>CAKRUL010000271.1 GCA_934403665.1 uncultured Clostridia bacterium
ACCACCGGCATTGCCGGTGGTTTTCTTTATACAAAAAAACAGAATACGACAATTTTTATCTTGCCGTATTCTGTTTCTCAGATCATACTATTTCACTATTTATTTAAATTTTCTTCCAGAACAGCCAACTGATGTTTAATTCCTTCCGGCAATCTGTCGCCGAATTTTGCAAAGAATTCTTTCATGCCGGTCAGTTCCTGTTTCCAAACTTCTTTGTCAACTGACAGAAGTTCTTTCAAGGAAGCTTCATCCAATTTCAAGCCTTCGATATTAATGTCGGAAGGTTTCGGCAGATAACCGATTTCTGTTTCCACTGCATCTGCTCTTCCTTCGCAGCGGTCAACAATCCAGTTTAATACTCTTAAGTTATCGCCAAAGCCCGGCCACATAAATTTGCCGTTGTCGTCCATTCTGAACCAGTTTACATGGAAAATCTTCGGCGGATTCGGAATCTTTTCGCCCATTTCCAGCCAATGACCGAAATAATCAGCCATATTGTAACCGCAGAACGGAATCATTGCCATCGGGTCACGTCTTACAACACCAACAGCGCCTGCAGCCGCTGCCGTGGTTTCAGAAGCCATCGTAGCACCTACGAACACACCGTGTTCCCAGTCACGCGCCTGATATACCAACGGAGCTGTTTTCGCTCTTCTTCCGCCGAATACAATTGCGGAAATCGGAACGCCGGCTTTGCTGTCAAACTCAGGAGAAATGCACGGACACTGTGCAGCCGGAGCCGTAAATCTGGAATTCGGATGTGCAGCTTTTGTGCCGGAAGCAGGAGTCCAATCTTTTCCCAGCCAGTCAATTGCATGAGCCGGTGCGTCCCCGTCCATGCCTTCCCACCAAACTTCGCCGTCATCGGTCAAAGCTACGTTGGTGAAAATAGTATTCTTTCTGGTTGTCGCCAATGCATTATAATTTGTTTTGGAGCTGGTTCCGGGAGCAACGCCGAAGAATCCGGCTTCCGGATTCATTGCCCAAAGTCTGCCGTCCTCACCGATTTTCAGCCATGCAATATCATCGCCGACAGTTTCAACTTTATAACCTTTCAGCGTTTCCGGAGGAATCAGCATTGCAAGGTTTGTTTTTCCGCAAGCACTCGGGAAAGCAGCTGCGATATAATGTTTTTCGCCCTGCGGGTTGGTCAGACCCAGAATCAGCATATGCTCTGCCATCCAGCCCTGGTTTTTGCCAAGGTAGGAAGCAATTCTGAGTGCAAAACATTTTTTGCCAAGCAAAACATTTCCGCCATAAGCAGAGTTGATGCTCCAAATTGTATTGTCTTCCGGGAACTGAACGATATATCTGTCATCCGGATTGACATCTTTTTTCGCATGCAGGCACTTTGTAAAATCGCCGTTTTCGCCGATTTCTTCCAGTGCGTCTTTGCCCATTCTTGTCATAATATTCATGTTCAATACAACATAAATACTATCGGTCAGCTCTATGCCGACTTTAGCAAAAGGAGACCCTTTCACGCCCATGATGAAAGGAATCACATACATGGTTCTGCCCTTCATGCAGCCGTCGTACAGTTTGGATAATTTTTCATAAGCATCCTTCGGAGCCATCCAGTTATTTGTCGGACCGGCATCTTCTTGTTTTGAAGTACAGATAAAGGTTCTGTCCTCCACCCTTGCCACATCATTTTCCGCAGTTCTGTGCAGATAGCAGCCGGGTAACTTTTCCTGATTGAGTTCAATCATTTCTCCGGTTGCAACAGATTCTTTTCTCAGTTCATCCAACTGAGCTTCGCTGCCGTCAATCCAAACAATTTTGTCCGGCTGACACATTTTTGTCATTTCATCTAACCAAGTCAATACTTTCTTGTTGTTTGTCATGAAATAGACTCCTTTCTTTTTTAATAGACTTTATGATTGTCATAAAATTAACAAATGGTTTGTCCCATCGTTCACCGCTTTATAGTATACACCATCCGCATGTAAATGGAAAGGTTTTTTCGTTAAATTTAATAAAAAAATAAAGAAATTCATATTTTATTCAAATTCACCGGAATATATTTCCGTCAATTGCCGGATTTCAAGCACTTCTTTTTGGTGCGTGACACCGATTGACACATCGGAAAACTTCAAAAAAGGGAGAAAACTTCGCCCAACATGAATTTGTCAGCATATGCGGTTACGGTGAGCCATATTTGGTAAAAGCAAGTAACAACACCTTGAAATCTATATGGTTTCTTTCTTGCAGTTGACTGACTTTTTTGGCATTCAAAAAGCCGTTACATGATTTTGTAACGGCTTTTTTAAGCAATAATGATATTACTTTATTTCACTTCCGTCGGCATGGAACACAGGAAGCGGCGCAAGATAAGTAATATCCGTTCTGCCGATTGCATCGCCTTCTGCCAGAACGGCCATTCTTCCCACAATGTTTCCCCCGACTTGGTGAATCAGAGTTTCCAGCGCAGCAAGAGATTCTCCTGTACTGATCACATCATCCACAATCAAAACTCTTTTGCCCTTCATAGCCTGAGCTTCGTCGGCACCGATGCACAAAACCTGCTGATGGTCTGTCGTAATAGAATCTACCTTCGTGGTAATGACATCGCGCATATAAAGCTTTGCGCCTTTTCTTGCAACAATGTAATAATTTTTTCCGGCCTGTTTTGCCATCTCATATAAAAGCGGAATGCCTTTGGATTCTGCAGTAATGAGAACATCAAATTCAGGCGCTTTTTTCAGAAGCTCTCTGGCGCTGTTTACCGTGATTTCCACATCGCCGAACATAATGAAAGCGGCAATATAAAAGTCATCTGCAACCTTGCAAAGAGGCAGCTCACGTTCCAGTCCTGCCACTTTCAAATGGTAATTCATAATAGCAAATGCTTCCTTTCCTTAACCGATTG
>CAKRUL010000272.1 GCA_934403665.1 uncultured Clostridia bacterium
TGGGCGTTGCCTGGATGGTGTCTTTATTCACCGACGCGTTTACAGTGTATGAGGTTGTTCGGTTTTGGCCGGTTTTCATCATTCTGTTCGGCATAGAAGTATTGATCCATGCCGTTCTGAACAAAGAGGAAAAGCTACGCTATGACGGACTGAGCATCTTTTTGGGGGTTGTTTTGATTTTGGCGGCATTTGCCATGGCGGGCTTTGATTTTGTGTTTCGATATCTGCAACAATATTATCCCTATGTGTTATAGCGGAAAAAGTTTGACAATCAATCAGGAGCATGCTATCATATATCTGATGTCACATACCCTTGAGAGAGAAGCATATCCCGCAATCGACATCATTATTTCACAATCAATGAGCTGTTAGAAATAACAGCTTATTTTATTTTACGATAGGAGTATCAGATATGAAACGTTTGTTCAGCATGTTGTTGTTATGCACTTTGTTGTTCAGCGGATGCGGAGAACCCGCCGCTGTCCGTACGGAGGATCCCGGTCTTGTGGCGCGGGTCAACGGAGAGCCGATTTATCAGCAGGACGTTGAAAGGCTGAAAGGAAACAGCGGCATGACGGAAGAAGAGGCGCTGCAAAAACGAATTGACAACAAGCTTTTGTATGGGAAAATAAAAGCGGAGAACCGTTCCATGACGGACGATGAGGTGAAACAGAGCTATAAGGCTTTGCTGAAACAACTGGAACCTGATACCTATGAGGATGGCGACGAAGACGCCATCACAACGGAACAGCTTCAGGAACTTCGGGAAATCTTTTTGATTACGCAGTACAAAGCTGAATTGGGGAACACTTTGGACGATGTGCTCCGTGCGCTTCGCAGTCAGGCGAATATTGAATATTTCCGTTGATTTCAAAACTGTTTTGATGCGGAGAGAAGGAGGAAAGCTCCTAAACATCGCTTTCCTGATACTGGAATAAACAGTCGTTTCTAACAAAAAAATTATGAGAAATTTACAATTATCTATGTACAAAGCTGATAAAATGTGTTACAATTCATATAGAAAAGAGAATTGACAGAAATAGGTTTGAAAATGATATCCGGCATATCATTTCCTGTTGGGGCAACAACAGATTGTGAAATCTTTCAAATAGAATGAAAGTATGTCTCATACCATAGCGCGGGTCATACGAAATAATGAGATTTGGAGGGGAACAATATGCATGAGATTAAAGATGTTTATTATGAAAACAGTTTTCATATCTTTGTCGCATATTGCAAAGACCATAACCTGCTCACCATGAACGACTTGAAAAAATTTGATTTTGCTTCTCTGAAAGAAGTGAAGGGAATCGGCGTTGGGAAAATCGAGAATATTAAAAAGAGATACAACGCCTATTTTTCGGATGAGAAAAATAATTTCACATCTTTTCAGAAAAAGAGCAAAGTGGATGTGTTCGATTCGATTCATCCGTCCAATGAAATTCTGCCTATTCAAATTTTTATTCTGATGGGTTTTTCCAACAGTGCGGTAAATTCAATCGGCAAGCTTGGGATTTCATTGATCGGCGAGCTGAAAACCTTTGGAAATTCCAATCTCTATAAAAATGTGCCCAGCCGTGTCTATAAAAAAGTCATCGATTCTATCAAAGTGTTAAAATCCGATGTGCTGGATGTTTTGGAACAATTGAATGAAAGATTAAAAGAAGACCACCATTATGAAACGCTGCTTCAGAGAGCCAAGGGGAAGACTTTGCAGGCAATTGGCGAAAAGACCAATGTCACACGGGAAAGAATTCGCCAGATTGAACAGATCGAACTGCAGAGAGCGAAAATATTGGTGGATTGTTTTATCTGTTACATGAAAAGTACCAACAAAAAACTGCGGTGTCTGAACGTGAACAAACTGGCGAAATATTTCCGGAACAAAGAGGATTTCGCAGTGGCGAAATACACGATAAAAACCGTTTATAAAAATGAATATCTGGAGTTCTGTAATAAATTGCTGATAAGCGGGCAGACGAAGGAGGAAGTTTTGGGGCGGCTTGGCGGCATCACAAGGAAATACATTAAGGATGCCTGCAATATTTCCGAAAAGTTTGTGCTGATTGATGAAAAGCTGTTGAAAAAGAAAATCGAATATATCAACATTCAGGATTTTATCAATTATCTGATGGGGGTAGGCTATAAAAAGAGCGGGGATTATGTGTATAAAACCGGTCTTTCCTATGGGCTTCTGTGTGCCATTGTCATTCGGGAACATTTTCCGGAGGGGTTTCGTATTCACGATTTCGAGGAGCTCAATCAACTCCGTAAAATTGTGGAGAAGGAATTCAAAGGCTTAGAACTTCCTTATAACAATCGTGCTTTGGGAACCAGAATCTCCTTCTTTCTGGTTTTGTGTGACCGCGGAACTTATACGGTTGCAGAGAATATTCACATTCCGATTTCCCTTTTGAAGGATATCTATCGTTATATTATGGAAAGCGAAAACAACACGCTGTTTTTCAACGATATTTTTGTGAGCATGAAGGATCGGCTGTTAAAAGAATCCAATGTGCGCAATCGTTATTTTTTACAGGGTGTGTTGAAATATTATTATGAAGACGATTTTATTTTTGAACGGGACAGCATCACCAAAAAAGGAAAAGAACGCAAGAATATTCGGGATTTGATCGGCGAGTTCATTGAAAAAGAAAACAAACCGGTGCATCGTGAGGCAATCAAGGAAAAATTCCCCGGGGCTACCGATGTGGTCATTACCAATGCGCAGCTGGCGAATGAACATATTCTCCAGTGGGAATATAATTTCTATGTTCATACCAACTATTTTCATATCGAAAAGGACGAGAAGCAGAAGCTTCAGGCTTTGCTGGAGGAAATATTCCGTGAGTTTCACGGATACGC
>CAKRUL010000273.1 GCA_934403665.1 uncultured Clostridia bacterium
TGCCGAAGCTGTATTGAACGCTTTTGTTGAAACAGTAGAAGATACAGTCAAAGCAGGCGACAAAATTCAGTTGGTAGGCTTCGGTACTTTTGAAAGTAGAGAACGCTCAGCAAGAGAAGGCAAGAATCCGCAAACCGGCGCTAAAATTCAGATTGCAGCTTGTAAGGTTCCGGCATTTAAGGCGGGCAAGGCATTTAAAGATATGCTTAAATAAATAAAAACCTTCGACGCTCCCAAAAAGAGGGCATCGAAGGTTTTTTGTTTGGATTATCAGCCTGCCAACGGCAGGCTGTCCTCACTGAATGTTACTCTATAGATTGTGTTTTTTGTTTCGATCTCTAGGCCGTTTTCGGTTCTGCTTCGCACATCTACCACCCGCAAGGTGTATAAGGTTTCACCATCATCCTTCCGGATGAAAGCGCGATACCCTTTTTGAGGTTCAAAGCAGAAAATACCTGAAATATTAACTATTGGTTTCATATTGCAAATTCCTCCTCAAAACAGAATGGAAGGTATCAAGCAAATTGCCAATACCATTACATAAAACAATACCGTCATTCCTGCCGATATGTATGCTCCTGTGGAAATTTCAGCATATCTGCCGTCTTTCACGACTGCATTCTCACGCACAAAACCTCTCACGCTTCTGTAAAGATTATAGCAAGTAAGTAAAAATAAGACCTTGTAAAACATAAATGAACCTCCAAATTATTTCATATTGATATTTTTTATGGGTGTGCCGAAATTCAAATATGCCATCGTTTCATTGATATTAAATCCTCCCGTCAATTACATTCTCCATTATCTCATCATGCAAGAGTTCACTGGTGCGATACACTTGGTCTGCCAATTTTTCCAGAGAAAAGGCAAAATGGCTTCCTTGATCAAGCAATATCCCTGTCAGCCTTGAACCCGTATCTGCTTTGAATTTATCAAATAACGCAAGAAATTCATCCGATACATCACATTCACCGTCCGTTATAAAAACGATATCCGCTTTCTCTAATTTGCCGCTTGCATACAGGGAAAACACCTCACTGAGAGGCGCCTCAAAATCTGTTCCGCCGTTTAAAAATGTTTCCGCACAATCAAGAACCTTTTTCGGGTCGCATGGTTCATCTTTCGGAAAATAGTCTACTTTGGTGTCACATGCAAAGTGTACCAATGCAAAATTCGTATGATTGATTCTGCAAATCTCATATAAGACCATTGCAATCGCCATACCATACGCACTGTTTTCTCCGTAAGTTGAACCCGACTCATCGAGGCAAACGATGATATCGCCCTTTCCTTTATATTCCGGTTCTCGTTTTCTGTACTGTTTTAATGCCTTGTTCTGATACTTTTTCAAAAACAAAGGCACCAGCTCAGGTGTTGCAAGCAGTGAAAGTTCAGAGGTTAAAGCACGATTGATAGTATTTCCGTACTCAATATCGTACTTTTCACCTCGGCCGTATGTATAGCCTGCCAGTCGCTTAGAATTTAGCATTTCCTTATATCTTCCCAAGAATCGGGCAATGTATTTCAGCTTAGAAGACGCAGCAGTCCGTTTCAGAATTTCTGTATGAACAGGATTTTTCTGCATATTGCTGTCGCCATTGCCCCAAGCCATCACAGCGCTTTTGATTTCATCCGCACGCTCCAAAGCAGAATTGACCGCTGATGCAACGAATTCTTTGATCTTTACGCCGTTTTTTTTGAATCCGCCTTGTATGATCTTGGAAAAGTTCTGAATTTGTTCCTCCTTTTCAGCTATTTTATTTGCTGTTCTGATAGCTTTTTGTTCTATTGCCTCCGCTTGACCCGGCAGGGCATTGCCCATATCCCTAATTAAGTCTTGCAAAGTTTGTAAAAGCTGTTCCTTGTCTTGTTCCATGGTATCTAGCCCATTCACCTGTCCTTTGCCTGCCGCAGCCTTATTCATAATGCCGGCAAGATTTTCAAGCAGGGATTTTGTAAATTCTTCCGTAGCGCCGATTGCAGGCAGTTCCTTGCCCTCGCATACGCTTTTTACAGCAGAGTAGTTATCGTCTGCCATTAAATCAGAAAGAATGGTTTTGTTAAATTTCTTTGCGAGCTGTGACATTTTGTCTTCATCAACATATCGTGGTTTTAGCCCATATATCGACTGAAAAACATCTTCAATTAAACTTTCAAAAGATTTTAACTTTTTCTTTCCTTTCTCTGCGTAATCTGCAAGTTCGGGGATATCCTCGCTCAAATCTTCAAATATCTCTTGCTCGATTTTCGTTGATTTTAGCACGCGATCTATTATTTGCCTTGCACCAGAATCGCCGGATAAAAGATTGCTTGACACCACATCTCCAATACTTTTAAATCGTTCCATATTCGCTCCTTAAAAGTGCAGCGTGAGGAGGAATCAATCCTCCTCATACCACAAAATTGTTCATCAGAATGGTAAATCGTCATCAAAACCGTCAGAATTCATAAACCCTTCTTCCGCAGGGAACTCATCGCCAAAGCCACCGCCGGTATTGCCGCTGCTTACAGTGTTATTTCCGCCGTTTTCATTTTTCGCAGAATCAGCAAAACCCAATTCTTCTGTATTGATACGGAAACCATGTCCCTTCGTGCCGTCCTCTTTATCCCAAGTATATGTTTCGAGAGAACCGCATACAGAGATCTGTTTACCTTTGCGAAAATATTTGTCTGCAAATTCAGCAGATTTTCTCCACGCAACAACAGGAACAAAGTCCGCTGTAGGCTGCTCTTGGTCTTTGCCCTTATAGCGTCTGTCAACTGCAATCGTGAAGTTTGCAACGGGCACATCACCCGCCACGGTTTTGAATTCTACGTCTCTTACCAATCTGCCAATAAAAATACACTTATTT